>JAQYUY010000147.1 GCA_028728195.1 Endozoicomonas sp. (ex Botrylloides leachii) | reverse complement strand
GCGAGCACTTTCAAGGATCGGAAGAATAGGTTCAAACTGTTCACGAGTGATATCGCTGGGGTACTTTTGTCTCATTCGATGAATTATCAAGGAAAATCAAGATCATGAACAGCTTCTAAGAGGTTTAATGGATATTACCTTTACCCCTAGGAAAACGAAGCAAACTCATCTGCTTCAACTGCGTAATGGCTTCTGCTAGTGTTAGGCGCTCGTCAGGATTTGCTTTTGTCATTTTACCAATTAGCGCTTTAACCGACGGATTAGGAAAAGTCATGGCGTCTAGTTTTTTATCAATCTCCTTTTGTATCACTTGGTAGGTAAGCGTGTTATTCCAACTCATGCTGTTATCAAGAAAAGGTTCGCTAACTGCTTCTCTGTTTGTTTGTAAAATATCTGCCACCATAATACCCAGCTGATACACATCAATTTTAGCTGAGTCTATTCTAACTCCTAACTCTGTTACTTCTGGAGGGTAATAACAGGGAACCTCATCATAGTCCATATCATATTGATGGCGGTAGGTTGTTGCCAGCCCATAGTCAAGCACCGACCATTTTTGTTTATCAGGTTCAATATTATAATTGTCCCATTTGTGATCGTTGTGAAAGATACCCTTTTTATGGAGCTTTTCTGCGTTTTGAAGTAACTTGAGTAACAGCTGTTTTTTTTTGTATATAGGGAGTTTATCCACTTTTTCATTAACAAACTCGATAGCAGAAATACCAGGGGCTACCTTCATAAAAACAACTAATAAATTTTCGCCCTTTTTATTCAACGTGTGGGAGTAGCCGTAAACCGGTGGAGAAATATCATCTCCCGCTTTATTTTGCAAAGCACTTTCCTCGGCCATACTATTACATTTAGTAGCAATATAATTTTTCACCTTTTCATCAATGCTAGCTTTTGTATCGCCGTTAGCTTGAGCTTCAGCTTTAATATTGTCTATCTTACTAGACAGTAGCATTTTTTTTGCCGTACAAATTACCGTATCAATTTTACCTTCTCGGTTAATATTTATTGCCGCAAACTTAACTCTACCGTGACCGCCTTCTCCAAAGTAACGGCCTTGCTTTGGGTTTGCTATAGTGATGTCGTTATCGACCAAACTACTTACTGCTTCTTGTGATATAGCTTGGGTCTTTTCTCGAGTGAGTAATGTTTCTATTTTATCCGCTTCCCATTCAGGGCTCCCTATCCTATGCAACACTTCATCGGGCACTGTATTGAGAAGTATCACCTCTTCATCAACCACATCAGGGTGAATGGGTTTTATCTTGATTGTTGTAAATGGTGCTTTTGTATCTCGTTTATCATTTCGGTTTTTTTTCAATTCATCAATCATGGAAAAGTCAGGTTTACAGATGAATTTAGCAATCTCATCTGCTAACTTTATTGGATCTTTTGCTTCAATAGACGCTATTTTACGCTGAAGGATAGTTTCGACCGTGGCTTTTGCAGTAACTGAATCCATTGTTCCACGCATTAATGCATTGATTTGTTGATTACCAGTATCCAGTACACGAACCGTTACGGTTCTGCCTTGCCACACATACTGAATATCTTGGAAAGGTTGTTGCGTATTGTCTGTTACCTTAAGTTTGTTAATTAATGCTTCTTGAAGTTTAGCGACATTAATTATCATAGAATGGCATCCTACCTGTCTGTTATTTGTCACCTTGTGTTATTCTCAACTCATAGTCACAATTCGAATCAGTTAATAGCGCTGATAGGATAAGAAATCACCAATTACTTTATCGCGTAACTCAGCCAATTTCGAAAAACAGATACTCTTTTTGGGCGTACGGTATACGTGCGTTTTCTTTTTGATTGTTCCATATATACTCCCCTTGGCTAGGCTGTTGTCTTTTTTCTCATTCAAATATTTTAATCAATCCTGCTTGAAGTCTAGCCACATTTATTGCTATAGACCCTTGCTCCAACATATATTATCGACGTATCAACCTTAGACTTTTAATATTTAATAATGTGCAAACATAGTTCTATCAGGCAATAATTTTAGTGACTGTCAGGGCGATCACTATCTAGTATTTCTTTCTATAAGATAAAAAACCAATCAATGCGTAGTGGTTGTTCAGGTCAGTCAGTTCTCAGTGTATATGATGCATCACTCATCAATACTAAAGCACCAAAACAGCTCATATTTTGATCTAAGTCTGCTTGGATGTTGCTTAATATTTCACCATTTATAAGGTCTATTTAAATTGATAGTCATCCCTGCTTCAGCTTTTAATATAATGCAACGGTCTTATCTTGATTAACTCTAAAGAATATGCACTAATGCGTTGATTACGGGTGTAATAGTACAGATTTTTTTATAGGCTTTTTAAAATCGGCTATTCAGCTACTGTTCCATCGTCTACTATCCGTTATTAAGCTGATGAGGAAAATAAGCGTGTGATGGCTATTTTTTTCAAAACTGGCAACTTTTTTTCGATAGTGTCAATTTTAACTTTCACTGATTGATATAAAAGAGAGGTTTTCGTGACTGAAAGCATGTCTTTACTCACATTGATTGGTAACGCAAGCTGGGTGGTATTGCTGGTGTTACTACTGCTGGTAATTGCATCGATTACCTCTTGGGTAATGATTATTCAGCGAGGGCTGCTGCTAAGAATAACCCACCAGTCTATGCTGGAATTTGAAGACCGCTTTTGGTCAGGTATGGATCTGAGCCAGCTCTATAAAGAAGTTGAAATTGAAAGTAATCAGAACAGTGGCCTTGAACAGATATTTATCTCAGGCTTTCGCGAGTTCTCTAGGCTGGGAGCAGCGGGCACAACCGATGCAGATGCTGTCATGGAAGGTGCACAGCGTGCTATGCGTGTGGCTATTTCCAGAGAGCAGGAAAAATTAGACATGCACTTGCCTTTTCTTGCCAGTGTCGGTTCTACCAGTCCTTATGTTGGATTGTTTGGTACTGTGGTGGGTATTATGAATTCATTTCGTGGCCTTGCTCAAGTTCAACAGGCAACATTAGCTTCGGTTGCACCCGGTATTGCTGAGGCGCTGTTAACTACGGCAGTGGGGTTGGTGGCGGCTATCCCTGCGGTTGTTGCTTATAATCGCTACGCTTCTCGGGTTGATGTCTTGGTCTCTAGCTATGAAACATTTGCCGAGGAATTTTCCAGCATTCTTCACCGAAAAGTACATAGTCGTTCTACATAAAAGAAGGGAGGCAAGATGGCTCGAAGCAAAACGCAGCGCAAGCCTATGTCTGACATCAACATGGTACCCTTCATTGATATCATGATGGTGTTATTGGTTGCCTTTATGATCAGTGCACCCATGTTGAACCAAGGGGTAAAGGTTAATTTACCTAAAGTGTCTAGCGAGCCGATACGGATTCCTGACAGTGAAAAAACCTTGATTATTTCCATTAAAGCTAAAGGTGATTATTTTCTCGATTTGGGTAAGCATTCCGATCAAGCGACATCGCTGAAGACCATTCAGGAAAAAGTCAGTAAAATCGTTTCCGCTCAGCCCGGTGTACAGGTGCTGATTAAGGGTGATCAGCAGGTCGATTATGGGAAAGTTATTAAATTGATGGCTCAATTGCAACGTGCAGGTGTTAAAAATTTAGGACTGATTACCGACCCAGCTTCACTTAAAGAATAACGAAATGAATAGCATGTTTAAATGGCTTCGCTCGGTATTTGATCGTGAATACAGCCTACCTATTATGGGCTCTATGGTTATTCATGCCAGCTTATTTGCTTTGCTGTTTATTAGTTGGCATACGCCATCAGTTATAAATGTACCGCCGCCATTATATATTAATGCCAATCTTGTTGAAGTCACTAAACCAAAAGTATCGGTGTCGAAGGCTGACAATCGCTCACGTATTAACGCTGAAAAGGCGCGTAAGGCTGAGGTTGCACGTCGTAAAAAAGCAGAGCAAGCTGCTCTAGAAAAAAAAGCAAAAGCGCTAGAAGAAAAAAAACAGCTAGCATTGAAACAAAAACAAGAAGAGGATGCACGCAAAGCAGCCAAGTTGAAACAAAAAGCGCTGGAACAGCAAAAACAGCTAGCAGAGCAGCTAAAGCGCAAACAGAAAGAGCTGGCCGAACAATTAGCTAAGGAGTATGCCGATCAACAGCAGCAACAAGCCAACGAGCAGGCTGCCAAAGATGCAGCAGCCGTAGCTTATTATCGAAATCTTATAGTAAATCGAATGGCGCTTAATTGGAGTCGCCCTCCAAGCGCACGTAATAATATGGAAGCACTGGTTAGCGTAGAATTATCGCCTTTTGGTGATCTGTTAGGCTTTAAGATTATTAAAAGCAGCGGCGATACAGCGTTTGATCGCTCAGTTATTCAGGCCATAAAATTAGGGACACCTATTACAGCAATGAAAAACCTTAATCGCCGTATTTTTGAAAAAAATTTCAGGCAGTTTACATTTAAATTTAGCCCAGAGGATTTGGTGAAATGATAAACAGCTGTGAACGTATAAGCAGCCTTGAATCGATACGCAAAGTATATGCATACGCCAGTAATCATCAACTGCTATCGCTGTGCCGAGTGGTGACTGGTTTTATGCTGTTAACGTTATTCCTGTTTGCTCATCTAGCCCAGGCAGATCTGCTACTGACAGTGACCCACGGCAATGATAAATTACCAAAGATTGCGGTGTCGCCTTTTGGTTGGTCTGGCAACCAGCTATTGCCGGAAGATATGGCTGCTATTATCAGTAATGACCTAGAGCTCAGCGGTTCATTTAAGATTCTTCCGCAATCAAAGATGCTGAACCTGCCTAGCAAGCCATCTGAAGTGAGTTTACGTAACTGGAGCATACTGGGCGTGCCTTACTTGGTAACAGGCCAGGTGGAAAAGTTTGGCAACGGCTACAATGTTTCTTATCAACTATTTGACACAGAGAATGAGAAAAAAGAGATACTCAGTGGTAAACTCAGAGGCGGAGCGGGTGAGTTAAGAGCGCTGGCTCACCGTGTTAGTGATGCCGTTTATGAAAAAATTACTTCTTTTAAAGGTGATTTCTCTTCACGGTTGCTCTATGTCACTGCAGATATGGTAAAACCGGCTCACCAGATAATAAAAGATGGAAGAAAAAGAATGGTGCCCCCCCAGTATATTTATCGGTTGAAATATGCTGATGCTGATGGTCATCGAGCTCGTACTATTTTTCAATCAAACCAACCACTTCTTTCTCCATGTTGGGCTCCTGATGGCAAACGTGTCGCCTATGTTTCCTTTGAGACAGGACGGTCGACTATCTTTATTCAAGATTTAGCTTCAGGTAAAAGAAGGCAAATAGCTGACTATAAAGGGGTGAATAGCTCACCTGCTTGGTCGCCAGACGGTAAAAAGATAGCCTTTACGCTGTCCAAAGACGGCCAACCCAATATCTATATTCTTGACTTAACAACTAACAGGCTTAGTAGGGTTACATCGCATTTTGCTATTGATACTGAACCTGACTGGATGCCTGATGGAAATAGTATTGTCTTTACTTCTAACCAAGGCAACTCACCACAAATTTATCAGTTAGCGCTTACTTTTAAAGCAAATGGGCAGATCGTGCCCGATGGAGTAGCTAAGCGCTTGACATTTGATGGCATATTTAATGCGCGCGCCAGTGTGTTTCCAAACGGAAAACTGATAGCCATGGTTCATAAAGGTAAAGGGGAGGAAGCCTTTAATATTGCTGTTGAGAATCTGGATACGGGCAAAATGCGATTACTAACAGAATCAAAACTAGATGACTCCCCCAGCGTCTCACCCAGTGGTCAACGTTTGGTTTATTCCACACAGGGTAAGAAACACGGTGAATTAGGCGTTGTCTCAGTCAATAGTGGAGCGAAATATCGCCTACCATCAGAATCAGGTGATGTCCGTGAGCCTGCATGGGGCCCTGGCGTTCAACTAGAGCGAATCACTGCCTCTTAAAAAGTAGTGACTTGATAGGCCGGTCGTTACGCTGGTCGGGTGCAGACACTTCTGTTAGTGTACTGCTACAATCCAAGTTAGTTGCGCCTATTAGTGTGCTGCTAGCTTGGAAATTTCCTTGAATGACTGGAGATTAAAATGCAAGGTGTAAAATGTATTAAAGTAATTGCTGTGGCTACAACATTTCTTTGGTTAGCTGGATGTGCTTCAAGGGGTGAAAATAGCACCATGGACTCGGCTAAAACCACAACGCCTGCAACGGAAACAGTAGCTGCTGTAAAAGTTACTCCCGTGGTTGATCCCGCAGTGCAAGCTGTTATTGATAGTGGCAAGGTTCAAGGTACACCCGAGCAGATTCAAAAAATGCTAAATGACGACCTGTTCCACTTTAGTTTTGATAGCGCTCAGCTTAGCGACAGCGCTTATAAAGCTTTAGACGCAAAGGCTGCTTATCTCACTTCTCCACAGGGAGCAAATGAGACTATTATTGTTCAAGGACATACTGATGAACGTGGTACTCGCACGTATAACCTGGCTTTGGGTGAGCGTCGTGCTAATGCAGTGAAAAATTATTTAGTGGCTAAAGGTGTTAATGCAAGTCGTATTCAAGTGATTAGCTTTGGCTTTGAAAAACCGCTGGATACTGCGCATAATCAAGCTGCATGGAGCAAGAACCGCCGTGCAGTTATTGTAATGAGTTAATATAAACAGAGAGAGTTGGCGTTGAATGAGTGTTTCACTACGGATAGACCCTGTTAAGGCTTGGCAACAAAGGTATAAAAAACGTTCGTTATTTGCAGAAATTAGGCAGGTTCGTGTGATGGTGCTGATCAGTATGCTGATAGCCCCTGTAGCCAATGCCGATATTCCAGTGGTAGATGCTTATAGTAGTGAAACGTCCATGCCAGCTCCTTCCTCGGCTGCGCCTGCTGATACAGGCACGGCTTACCTATTCAAAACAATAGATCAACTGCGTACTGAGATAATGAGTCTCAGAGGGCAATTAGAAGATCAAGCTCACCAAATTAACTTGCTACAGCAAGAAAGCCGAGATCGTTATCTAGATCTAGATAAACGAGTCTCGCAATTATCAAACGCTCCTTCAGGTCAAATAGCAATCGCGTCGTCTGCCCCGGTAGCTCTAGCGCAAAATAAAGAAGATGCTGAACGTCAAGCCTATAAAGCTGCTTTTCAGCTGATCCAAGATAAGCGCTTTGATCAGGCAAAAAAAGCACTAGAACAACAGCTGGTTGATTTTCCCAAAGGGAATTACAGTGCTAATGCTCAATATTGGCTTGGCGAAGTCAATATGGCTCAAGGGCAATACATAGCTGCTCAAAAAGCGTTTTTAGATGTATTAAATAATTACCCAAATAGTGCTAAAGTGCCAGATGCAACCTATAAATTAGGCCGTCTTGCTGACTTACAGGGTGATCAGCAGCAAGCACGTCAATATCTAGAGTCCGTGATAAAAAAATACCCCGAAAGCGCAGCATCACGGTTATCTGACTCATATCTTCAAAAATTAGTTGACTCTTAATACCTTTGCGCACGTGCCCAAAGGGTTTGCATGCTCTATAATCGCTAGCTATTTTGGCTGATAAGCTCAATGGCTTCGTAATAGGTTATAAGTAAATATTCCGGCTACCTTTTAGTCGGAAGGCAGACAAACCATAGCGGATGTAAAGTAATTATTCGCTAGGGTTGAGTCATCAATTGTACCTTCAGATTGAATTGATACACCTAACTCGTTAGTATGCCCTTTCTAACGATAGGTGCCGATTGAATGGCCAGCAAAACGCTAAGAATTACTGAAATATTTTATTCGCTGCAAGGTGAAACTCGAACAACCGGGCTGCCTACGGTTTTTGTCCGTTTAACCGGGTGCCCACTGAGGTGCGTTTGGTGCGATACAGAATATGCCTTCCACGGAGGTAAAAAAATGTCATTAGAAGACATTATTTCCACCGTTGAGTCATTTGGAGCGCACTATGTCACCGTTAGTGGCGGTGAACCTCTGGCACAGCCAAACTGCATTCCCCTGTTAACCTTACTGGCTGATAAAGGGTTCGAAGTTTCCTTGGAAACCAGTGGTGCTATGACGCTTGTGGATGTTGACCCGCGTGTAGTCAAGGTCATGGATTTTAAAGCCCCAGGTTCTGGCGAGGTCAAAAGAAACTGTTATGAAAATATCCAATATCTGGATCATAAAGATCAGGTAAAATTTGTTATTGCCGATCGCAGAGATTATGAGTGGTCAGTGTCTAAATTAATTGAATACCAGCTGACCGATAAAGTCTCTGACGTACTTTTTTCACCTGTTACGAACCATATGGCGGCTGATAAACTGGCAGAATGGATTTTAAATGACCAGCTAAACGTGCGTTTTCAACTGCAGTTGCATCGACTGATTTGGGGCGATAAAGCCGGTGTATGATCACTAAATGGTTAGTTTGGACGTTAATGTGACTAAAAAAGCTGTTATTTTACTATCTGGAGGGCTTGACTCAGCAACGTGCTTAGCCATTGCTGTCGACCAAGGCTTTGAGTGTTATACCGTTAGTTTTGATTATGGTCAGCGCCACCGAGCTGAACTTGCAGCTGCTCGTCGGATTGCTGAAGCATATGGTGCAATCACCCACAAGATTTTAACCCTAGGTCTGGCTGACATAGGCGGCTCTGCTTTAACAGACAATGAACTGGATGTACCCGAAGCATTAGGTGACGGTATTCCAGTAACCTATGTGCCTGCGCGTAATACCATATTCCTGTCGTTAGCTTTAGGCTGGGCAGAGGTTATCGGTGCTAGAGATATTTTTATCGGCGCTAATGAAGTTGACTACTCTGGCTACCCTGACTGTCGACCTGCGTTTCTAAGTGCTTTTGAGACAATGGCCAACTTAGCGACCAGAGCTGGTGTTGAGGGTGATCACTTTCATATTCGTGCACCTTTGTTAAGACTAACCAAGAGTGAAATCATTCAAATGGGTGCTGGTTTGGGTATTGATTATAGTTTGACAATTTCTTGCTATCAGGCTGATAACGAAGGCTCTGCATGCGGGTTATGTGATAGTTGTCGTTACCGTAAAAAGGGTTTTCAAGAGGCAGGTGTAGTTGATTGTACACGCTATCAATAGCTTTTGATGAAAAACTTATGACACTCGCTTAATCTTATATACCCAAGTGAATTCAAGATGCTCATTTTTCTTCCAAGCTTACTCCTTAAAATGAAGGGTTATAGCTGAATAAACGCGAGCACCTTGAAAGCGTTTGAGTATATATGACATTATCTCTTTTCTCTATTTAATTTATGGTAGAATAATTCCGTTTGTGATAAAGAGCTGCCAAGTGGCTATTCATATGATAGCAATCACCTTTTCTAATTACCGTAATGAGCATGAACAGCCGAACTCCAGAGCAAGACGCGATGACAAGTCATAGCAGGTCGAGGAGTTCTAACACAGCTAGTGTTCTTATAGTCATCGCAGTAGCATCGTTAGAAAAGATAAAAGAGAGTTGGTAGAAGATGCTACGACCCTATATTTATTGTTGTAGATGTAACTTACACCCGTACTTGATATAAAGAATTTATGAGCCCAGCAACCATTAGAAAAAGAGTTCAAACACATCTTCGTAGTGGTGTTTTTAAGCAGCGCGACCCTATGGTAGAAGAGGCCAAAAAAGAACGCGTACGTCAGCTTTTAAAACATAAAAATGCGGTATTAATTGCACACTATTACACAGATGATGTCGTCCAAGAACTGGCAGAGCAAACCAATGGATTCATTGGCGATTCCTTGGAAATGGCGCGTTTTGGTAGTCGCCATAATGCAACAACGCTGATTATTGCAGGTGTACGCTTTATGGGTGAAACAGCGTGCATATTAAATCCGGAAAAACGGGTTTTAATGCCGACTCTAGAGGCTGAGTGCTCACTGGATTTAGGCTGTCCTATTGACACATTCTCTATGTTTTGTGATCAACACCCTGAGCGAGCAGTTGTTGTTTATGCCAATACGTCTGCCGCAGTAAAAGCCCGTGCTGATTGGGTTGTTACGTCCAGCTGTGCTCTGGAAATTGTTGATTACCTTGACAGTGAGGGAAAGAAAATTATTTGGGGACCGGATAAATACCTTGGTAACTATATTAAAAATAAGACCGGTGCTGATATGTTGCTTTGGGATAGTGCTTGTATTGTGCATGAAGAATTCCGAGCACAAGGCGTTATTGATTTAAAGAAGGTATACCCTGATGCCGCGGTATTAGTACATCCAGAATCGCCAGCATCTGTAGTTGAGCTTGCTGATATAGTAGGGTCAACTAGTTATTTGTTAAAAGCATCTTATGAGTTACCTAACCAACGTTTTATTGTTGCAACCGATAGAGGAATTTTTTACAAAATGCAACAGAAGTCGCCTGAAAAGGAATTTTATGAGGCACCAACAAGCGGTAATGGCGCGACATGTAAAAGCTGTGCACATTGTCCTTGGATGGCAATGAATACACTGGATGCACTATTAGAATGTTTAGAACACCCCTCCTTTATCCATGAAATAAAGGTTCAAGAGCATATCAGGAAGCGCGCCTTAGTTCCGCTGGAAAGGATGCTGAATTTTGCTCTTTAGCACTCGTAAAACTTTTCATTCTACATCATGAACATGAGCAGTAAGAGTACAGCAGAGCAAAGAGCTCCAAGGCAGTGCTTGTCTTTGGGTAGTCAGCGCAGAAGAAGATTATTTCATGTACTAGTCGCTTGATCTGCGCTCTAATATTCAGGTTTGTGTACACAATTTTTTGTGTATTTTTCTTATCCGGTCACTGTTGCTGTGAACTGATAACCATATGAAGTTATTTCAGAACTGTCTCTTGCTCAAAAAATTTAGCTGTTATGTTTGAAAAATTATTTACTATCGCTTCACTACACCCCTTGTAAATGATTTTACCTTGCTTTTCTGCTAACTGATAATCATACATAGGATCATAGTACTCTAATAATAATGAAGCTATTAATGGCCGATATCCACAATAATCATTGTGGATTTTATGTTGGCTGATAGCATTATCCAGCATATCATTTAATATTTTAAATTTGAGGCCGCCTAGTCGTTTTTTTATACGGAGTAAGTTGTTTTTTAGATTTTCAAATAACCTTGCTAAGGCTTGGTCAGCATTTGATACTTGCCTTAGGTCGTTTAAGTTATTAATAACGTATTCTTTGATGGCAAGATCAATGCGATAATCAATAGTTTCTTCTAGTAGAACAATTGGGGCGATTTGCATTTTATTGTGCAGTAGCTTGGGCAGACTACATCGACCAATGAGCTTGCTTTCATCCTCAAGAATCACGGGTTGACTAGGAAGGTTATAACGATGCTGAAGCAAAGCGATGGCTAAGCGATTTTCAAAATCTATTTGACTGGGCTGCCCGCCTACTCGTCCACCAAAGCTAGACCCCCTATGATTAGCAAGACCTTCAAGATCAATGCTTCCTTTTAGTTTGTTAAGTACGTGCGTTTTTCCTGTACCGGTCTTACCGCTCAAGATAATGATATTACAGATAGAAATAGACTGCTCCAGCTGCTCAATCAAATAACTGCGCATAGCTTTATACCCACCTTCGATCAGTGGGTAGTCATATCCTGCTTCTTTCAGCCAGGCTTGAGTGATGTGAGAACGCTCGCCTCCTCGAAAACAAAATAGACAGCCATTAGGGTTATTACTAACAAATGGCTCCCAACTTTTAATACGTTGTTCGCGTATGGTATCCGTCGCCAGGGTATTGCCCAAACTTATTGCGGCTTCATGCCCTTCTTTTTTATAACATGTACCAATAATAGCTCGTTGAGTATCATCAAGAAGAGGTAGGTTACATGCGTTGGGAAAGGTGCCTTTTTTATATTCAACAGGAGCACGAACATCCATTAATGGCATGTTATTTAAAAAAATAGAAAGGTAGTTACTGATGGATGTGCATTTTTTTTTCATACAATATCAATTAGGAAGTATGTTATCAAGATGTGTTTAACGTGGCAATTTCATAGCATAAAATAGAAGTGACTGGATAAGAAAATAATACAAAACTTACTATTGCTCAGCCAGTTCATAACTCGATACCCGTGCTACAGATTATCTCAATTAAATCAGTGTGCTTATAAAAAATATGGCAGTCTAAATCAACTGATCATTGATATATATCAATGAGATCAAAATACGCTCTATCTACACTGTATTAGCTATTAATTATTAAAGGTACCGTAAAAACAGGACAGTGTGGGCTCTAGTTTTTACTCAAGAAGAACCTTGATGTTAAGGTTAGCTAACGCTCATTAGCATTCAAGAAACAATTTATTTTTTAATAAGGCCGCATTTCAGATATAGTGTACCAGAGATGAATTATGCGAGATAGATCCGTCTGCGCTTCAAATTTTATAGTGCACTACAACCAGTTAAGTGTGTGCTGTAGGCACTGTTTGACAGCAGTTAGGTTTATTATAAATACTTCATGTTACAAAAATTACTATCCCAGCACCTTATATAATTCAATTACAAAAAGGCCACTTTTTTTTTATATTCATATTCCCTTTCCCAAAGGTGTTTCGTGTTGTTATCCCCTTGATACAATAATATCTAATAATAAAAAACGCACAGCGAGTTATTTAAAAAGAATTTTTAAAGAAATTGAGGTGCAGTCGGGTTCTCTTAATACTGATCAAGCAGTAAAACATATGCATTTTGGTGGAGGTGTATCTACACTCTTTAGTGCTGAGCAAATATCATCTCTTATCAAAAAATTAGGTAACCACTTTACCCTTAGGGGAGACTGCTCTATTGAGATAGATCCTAGAGCAATGGATTGGCCTACCCTGTTTAAGCTTAGAGAACTTGGCTTTAATCAAGTGAGCATAAGGTCACAATATTTTAATACCCTGACACAAGAGTCGGTTAACTACTTTCAGAGCGTAGAACACACTTTATCGGTCATAGATGCCGCTAGGACCATGGCATTTAAATCGATCCATATCAATCTTATTTATGGTTTGCCATATCAGACGCATCAGGATTTTAGAGATATCTTAACCCCGATCATAGAACGGGCCCCCGATTATTTATCATTGGTTAACTATGCTAGATTGACGCATCGCCATGAGGCAAAAAAAGATATAAAGGGTCGAAATTTTTCGCGAGATCGAGATAAAGGTAACCAGAAAATCTTTCTATCATCTACTGAGATGCTGCTCAAAGCGGGTTATGTTTCTATTGGTGACAAGCATTTTTCCCTACTCGATGATGACCGAGCTATAGCGCCCTAACCAATGTACCCACTTCCTCTAGTTATGCTTATATAACTGCGTATATATAACACTTAAAGTTCGCATTTTTTCTTCATAGAATAGGTACGATTTTGCCATATACGACCCTAAGGCCGCTCAATGACGTCAAAGCCCAACGTCCGACAACCCAGCCATGTAGCCTGCCGAGATTGCAGTCTTAGCTCTCTGTGTTTACCTTTAGCCTTTAACTTGAAAGATATTGATAAACTCGATCGTATCGTAAAACGTGGCCGACCGATGAAAAAAGGAGAACACTTGTTTCTTCAGGGCGACGCTTTCTTGAGTGTGTATGCCGTTCGTTCAGGTGCAATCAAGACCTATACGACTACGAATGAAGGAGAAGAGCAAGTCATCTCGTTCTATTTGCCCAGTGAATTGATTGGTCTCAGCGGCATGGGTACTGCAACGTACCCTGTTTCGGCACAAGCTATGGAAACAACCATGATTTGTGAAATTCCTTTTGATCAATTAGAAGCCCTTGCTGACCAGCATCCTGAGTTACGTCGTCACCTGATGCACTTAATGAGCAAAAAAATCAGAGAAGATCAGCAAATGATGATGTTGCTATCTAAAAAAAATGCAGATGAACGTATTGCCACTTTCTTAATTAACCTTGCAAGCCGTTTTCGCCGTAGAGGTTTTTCCTCACACTCTTTTCGTTTATCCATGTCACGCAACGAAATGGGCAATTATCTGGGGCTAGCCGTTGAGACGGTAAGTAGAGTCATTACTCGGTTCCAAAAAACAGGTTTAATTTCTGCCATTGGCAAAGAAATTGAAATTCGTGATCCCTTAGAGCTGTGTATTTTGGCTGGTGGGAAGGCCACTGAAAATAATCCTATTTTAACAGCAGTAGGTTGAGCTAACTGTTTTTTAAGGTGATCTTCAGGCGCTCACCATCAACCGAAACTTTTCCTACCTTAAGAGCAAGAACATGATCCTTACTCGGTAAGTACGTTTTGTATGGCTCCCAGTGATCTATACAAAAATAGCTTATTTGGTCTCGATAAGGGTCCAACCGTTTCAGCAAGCGCTTTAATGTCTCGCAGGCTATTTTCCCAAAAGTATGTGCTAATACCCCCTTGAGACAAGGCTTCCATTATAGGCGCAGTGAAGCTACAAGGTAGCCTTACACCGCTTGCAGTGGTAACACTGAGCTCCTATGTTAATTGTGTCATATTTTATGACACACTCTGTTTTCTTGTACTTATAGCAAGCTACTTTAACAACTGCCACTTGCCCCAAATAGAAATGAAGGATATTACCACTAAAAATAATTAACAGCTATTATGATTCATGACCCATTTATAGAAGAAACCATAGGTTTATTATGAGTTTAATGCTTGAACAGCTAGAGAAGGGTGATATCCTAATTTCCTGTAAAAAAAATGAACATGCAAGAACCGCTTTGATTTCTCACGCCTTATTGGTTGCCAATAATGTTGCTACACCTTCTGGTATAGTTATTCAATTTTTTGATATTACAACACTAGGATTTTGTAAAAAATACTTTAGGCAGTCTCTATTGGAAAAATGGTCAGTATTTGCTTATCGCTTGTCTGGTAATAAGATTATTGCAGGGCAAGCGGCAACTATTGGTAATTTTTGGATTTCACAGTGCCCTCATATAATCGATGGCTGGCATATAGTCTCTCCTAATATTTATAGCATATCATCTATTTGTTCTTCTTTTTTAGGAAATCCATGCTTTGGACCAAAAGCAATAAAATACGTTACATACCTCAATAAAACATGCCAATATAATCCTCCAAAAGAGTTTACTCCGCGGTCTGTTCAATGGTTTTCTGGTGTTATTTGTACTTTTCTTCCAATAGCCCTATATCAATCTTATTTAGGTGTGGAAAAAAGCTACCGGTATATGGCTATTGATGCTAAAAAATCGTTGCCGAGAGACCTTGCAATTTACTTGCACAATAACCCTTCCTGGAAGTTTATAGGAAATAGTTAATTTTAACTCTTAGAAAGCTATAGTGATGATTCTAACTAATTAACCAAGAAAACGTTCATATGAGTAATTTTAGCTATGAAGTTATCCAATTTTATTAGCCTAGGTTTGATATCAAAATGTACGTATCAATATTTGATGATAACAATACTGAGTGCAATTTTCAGGATAGTTTTGCTATTTAGTAGTTGTGTATACCCCATCCAGTTAGTAACTAATGGAATATTATATTTTTTTTTATTGCTAATAAATATTAAATATACTGCATTAGAAGCTGAATAATGTATAAATATCAATTAGTATGCGCATATAAATTATTAGTTATGGAGCAGCCTTAATGTGTCGTTTAAAAGAAAATCGATTGAATATTCTATGAAGTGATTAAGTTAGCTTTCTGAAAGTGCAACAAAAAGAGTGCGTTATAGCGTATAGAAAAAGTAACGTAATAATCCAACGCTATCACTGCAAGCAGTGCAAGGCCACCTTTTAGATTTACTACGCCTATAAATGGAGTCTTATGAATACGAATAAATGTATCATTTATCTAATTATGAATGGTTCAGGTGTTCATAACATAGCTAAAGTCATTACGATTATTCTTACGACTGCAATAGCTCCCTTTTTATAAAAACAACCAGCGAAACATTAAAAAATTTGCTGGAAAAGTTTTAATAATATCGAGAAAAATCAAGTTATTTTTTCAAAGATAATTACTAGTCATACAAAACATATTTACCTAGTAAGAATGGCGTGATTGGGAAACAGTTTACCTAATCAATATAAAGGAAAATTTAGATCCTATGATATAAATTAATCAAATTCAAAGAAAAGCTATTTTCTACTCAAAAATAGACTAAATCGATGACAAGGTTGTCGCTGAGTTTATCACCCAGCTGAACTACCAATACTATTTAACAAGACATAGATATTTTTTCCCTATCATGAAGCCAATAAAAGATAGCTATTTCAGTTTATTCTATTCGTTAATTTTTATATTATCATTTTCCATATTATCACAAAATGCAATCGCAGAAAATGAAACGGAAACGATACAATCAAGACTCTATAGTGAATTCGAACGTCTAAAAAAAACAGCCTTTAATATAAAGAAAAAAACCTCAGATACAAAAAAAACAATGGGAAAAATATTAGATACTCTTGACTTACAAGTAAAATTTTTTCTTAATCAAGAGGATGATCGATCATTACTACTTATCGAAGAACTTACAGAACAGCTAAAAATTTCAACTCTTTCGATCTTAATAAATAAAGAAAAAAATATTCAATCATGCTATGAGTCGACAAAATATATATTGCGTTCGTTAATCGTCATTTTACGATTAATCTCCCCTATACTTAAAAGCGAAAAAAACCTTCCTATCAGGTTATTAAAAAAATCATTCTTGCTATTACATATAAGTTCATCATTAGCAGATTCCGCTATAAAAGCTTATGCAAAAGTTGAAAACCAAAGCGTTAATACAATTAGCTCACCTATTTCATGGAGTATAGATATACCTATTAATCCAGATTGCCCCAGTGATATATGGGATCAAATAAAAGAAATAATATCTTTAGGTAATTCAAAAGAGGGTCCAAGAAATAACAAAGCAAAAAAATCTATTAAGTTTTTAGATACTATTTGCGAATTTGATGAAATCTATTCAAAGCATGATAATGCTGCCACTTTTTACAGAACACTTTATCAGGCAGCTATTTTAATCATGACTATTGGGTCAGCCAATAAGCTAAAGGGATACACTCCTAATATCATAGAGGCAGACTGCTCTACAACCATAAGGATACTCTCTTCACTTGATTGTATAGATAGCCATAACGACCCTATCTTGAAGAAGGAAATAGATGTATTAATCAATGCTTGTGGAGAGATATTATCAGAAAGCTCTAATTACACGCCTTTCCCTTTATTGCATATAGTCTCTATCTTTACAGCTAAAAGGCTGCTTAACAAGATTGTCCAGCTATTTTCTAGTAATACAGCCATACCTGCTGTATTCAAAACAATATATGATGGATTTATGGTAGCCTCACTAGAGGCTAGGCTAGAGAGAATCAATACCCATATTGCCTCTGTTATAAGCCTATACCTTAAGTCTACTAATGATAGCGCCTCTGAACCTGATGAGACATCTGTAGCTAAAATAATAGAGATACTACAAGATCTGCTATACATATACGAAAGATCTACACAACTGATAAGTCTTATGGAGGAAGTTAATCTTGACGAAGCCATAGAACAAATAGCAACACTAAAGCTAATTAATCAGCCATTGGCATCGTTTACTAAACCGGATATTTTTTGCAAAGACAGCGAAAATAGCGAGCTATTACTAGATATTTTACAGCACGACCTTAAGGATTTTCACCAAAGTCTGAGGTCAATGATTAATAAAATTAGTGAGCTAAATAACGCTGCTTTGCCTAATTTGATAAAAAAACTATCAACTCCTAGCAGAGATAACGGAGAAAAAATTTTAGATTCTAGCATAGTGAAACTCATCTTAGAACCTTTGAAAAATCCCAAGCCCCTATCTAGAGATTACAGCGAAACCCTAGAGTTAATGCTAGCTAATCTTGTTCAGGAATCAATTACTGAAACACCACCAGAACTGACAAAAGAAATTGATACTTTCACAACAAAAGAAGGGAATAGCACATTAAGATCTATTGAGAAATCGTTTCATACGGTGACTGGTTTTTTTAGTAAATTAAAACAGTGGATTTGTTCCTCCGCAAACTATACCCCTATGATGGATATCATCACCAATGGCTCTTCATTAACCTTAGCAAATATCCAAGCATTTAGAGATATGCTTAAAAAATTACAAGACCCTTGGGATAACAAACATTTATCAGTAAATAGTATATTGGTTCCTCAAGAACCTATTGCTAGCCCCAATACGGAAACAAAACCAGAGGACATCAAGACTGCTCAAGAACTTTTGGTTATAGCACTGAGAGAAACAGAATTGCAGTGTTCTTCTTTTACGGGGGACCAGAAAATATCCGACTTTTTTAAAACGGCTTATAGCGCTTTTATAGAAGCACAAGATAACCCTTTAACTATAGGGGACAGAAATTTATTAGAAAAGCAGCATGCTATAACCACAGTTAGCGGCCTCTTAAAATATATGGCTGTCAGCTTGTCTAATCAGACTTGTAAAACATGTATGGCCATGAAGGATAATCAACAGCGTATAATAGACTGCAATGATAGTTCATGCTCTGCATCAAAATTTATCCGTTCTTTGAATCGAATAACCGAACATAACAATGAAGAATTTAGGAAAAACCTTGATAATCCGAATTATTTCCCTCTTGTTAAGAATTTAGATATCCATGAACAAGATGCTGAATTGCCAAGACTAACAACTGTAGCATCTAAATTTATTGATAATTTGTCTTCTTTACTGATCACGCCAGCAATGGGAAAAAATGATCTGCATCTAGACATGCTTTTATATTGCACATTTATTTTAAATAGCACCTCTGAGTCTTATCCAGAACTTTGGGGGAAATCAAAAAAACTGTATTTAATTCACAAAAAAATAAATGGCCAAGTTTTTTCAAGGGCTTTTCAAGAAATATCAGATAAAAATAATCCTACGCTAAGACTGCTTCATAAAACAGCCAGCACAAAGGATCAGTTTATAGAGAAGCTCAAACAAACTATAGAAATATCTGATCCATCATACACGGCACCCCAATCAGTTAAATTTGCAGCAAAAATGCCAAAACTTACGCAGAAATTACTGCCTAAGAGCATGCAAAATGCGACGCGGGTATACCAAAGGCAACAACAACCTGCTGATCAAGAAAAAACAACAGAAGAGAAAATTGCACCCTCTATTGAAGAGGAAAATATCCTATCAGGGTCATCGCAAATGCTTTCCTCTCATAGCGCCATAGACAGCATGAAATATACCAGCAGCCCTTCCATTTTATCAGAGCAAGATGAAGAGCAAAAAAGAGATAACGGTATACCTGATGAGATAGATACGCTTAATGATTCTGAAACGATGGATTTGTTATCGGGAAAAGATAAAAGAATTGATCAGATGACCGATGAAATTATCACTAAATTCAATCAAGATGAGCTATATCAAAAAAAAGTATGTAAGGTTGCTGTTGATCTATTCGAGCCTTTTGCCAGTAAATCTGACGATCTTAAAGAAGCAGTTACAACTATTAGAAAATGGGTCACAACAGGGGTTGGCAATATAGGGAAAAAAACATCAACCATATTAGCAGTCATTGTCAGTTCTGCTGTTATTATCAGTAACAGCTCAAGCTGGTTTGACCTTATGAAAAAATTTGCCAATAAATTTATCAATATTAGCGCTCTTACAACATACCTTAACTCTCATGGCCCGAATCCCACATTGCTGGCTCGCTCAGAAAATGGCAATATATTTCAATTTCCAGAAACAGAAAGTCTGTTAAACTCATCAGAAGGGATTGCTAGTGAACTGCATAATGCTCAGTACTTTCAAGGCCCTGATGGAGAGGAACTTAGAAGAACACCAGGGGCAACTAATTCCGGCTTTCTTACATTTAATGTGGTGACAACCATCGCCCTAGGTCTTTTTAACGTCTACGGAGTATATAAAAGTGTACAACCGCAACAGGCACGGCTTTCTGTTTTTGACCAGAGTGAATACCTGCCTCTCTTAGCCGGAAAAATTCCCACCGCCTACTTTGCCAAGTATTTAGGAAAAAAAGCATTCATCTCCCAAAAAATGCCTAACTGCCTTTATAAAGTCAGAGATACGCTGGAAAACCCATGTAACTCTTGCGGCTCAGAAGCTAGCTTTTGTAGTACCTGTATATGGCAAACTATAACAAATTGCCTTTCAATTCAGTGTTTTCTACAGACATCTAAAACTTTTCTGCCAACGCCATGTTATAACTATGATGCTATTTCTTCAGCTGCTAGAAGCGCAATTTTAGCTGCGGCTGCCGGCATTATGAGTAAAGCCCTTGTTTTCGATATGCTCAAGCTAGTACTTAATGCGCGCATAAAGGATATGCTTACCCAGCTTTTGACTGGCGTCATGTTAAATATTGACTACTCATTTTCTGCTACACAAAAAAGCGCTATGGTCACTAACTTTATGACTGCTGCTGAACACTATCAAGCCAATGTCGCCTTTAATAACCTGCAAAATCGTATATTAAACCCTAGTAACCCGGTACCTTTCACCGAAACAGACAAGCAAATCCTTAAACAGTTGCTCACGCCTGAAGCTTATAATCACTACGTCATAGCTAAAGATGCAACAACACCTGCGCCATATTGTAACCCAAACTGCCGTATGGCTGCTTGCGGTGCATGCCTTCAGGGAACATCATGCATTTGCGCGGGGGCTACCTGCGCACTTTTTTCTGCTATTCCCTGCTTGGGTGCTAGCTGTAATAAAGTGTGCATCTTGCCCAAGGCAGCATTGTCTACCGCTAAAGCTGCTGCTAAGAAATCGATGCAATATTATAGCGTACATCAATTCCCCAATAATATTGTTAGCCCGAGTATAAATAAGGCTATTGCAGAATTCACCCAAGTTGCCAAAGAGGCAGACAAGCTAATTCAGATTACCGCTGGTGACGAAACACAAACAGGGATAACAAAAGCACTTACAACGCTCCTTTCTAAAGGGTCACAAAGCGTAGGGCAGATAGCACAAATTAGAGCCTATCTTAAACGGCTGGGTTGGAAGCAAGAGCACAAAGCCTATTTATTGATAGCACTGATCATTGGGGCCAAAGATTGCATGACAGGAAATTTTGCTCGCTGGTCACATTTACAGGGAGACGACCTCTTACGAACTGTTGCCGACGTGTTAGACCAACTTGATACTCCCGTAACTAATCTGGTTGAGGGGCATGCAAGAGAAATGGATAACATCACTCAGCCCTATGGCCTCGTTCATATGGGAGAACATTTGGCAAAGCTAGCCATGAGTCAACAATGGCAATCCGATGATACATCTATTACGAAAGGACAGGCGGTATTCAAAAAAAAGGTCGCTAGTTTCTTAAAATTTGGAGTAAGTGGAGTCGATATGATGACCCGGCCCTTCCACAAGTACCAACAAGAAAGGATGCAACAGTATCTTGATAAAACCGGCTCAGCTATCATAACAGCTCCTACTCCTCAGCAGATAAGTCGTCAGCAAGGAAGATCTGAAGGAGTCCTATCTGCTAGCACAGGTTATATGGAAGACACGGACTACATGGGATTGCTTAAGCACCTTAGCGAAAAGCCTGATATAGACCCAAATGATGCGATGACTATTGGCGGCATGTTGCACCAAGCTAAAAAAGTAATTTCTACTAATCAGCTGACAGAGTCTCAAAAGATTTTTTCTCTTCAACTTATTGCATTAGAAATCAATAAACAAAAGGCTAAATATGTATTAATCAAGCGATTAATTGAAGGAACTTTCTATCAGGACACCTGTGGCTTTAAAGGCTTTTCTATTCCTGCGCTGGTAAAAGATCAACCAATGAGTGCATATTGACGGTACTGCTTTCATACCCTAAAAGCGTTCACTTCATAATCATTTGTAGTGAGCGCTTCCTTTTATCCTAATGTAAAAGTTACAGAATTTACCAGCAGCGGGATTACGTATAAAATATTAGTCGATAACGCTTATTGTATTCATTCAGCCCTATGTTACTTTTTTCAGACCTTATGACATGATGCACTCTGCTGCCTTTCACTGAGAACTCGCCTTTAAAAAATCAGATTGGCACAGGCCAGATTAAACTGGGGCAATAAAAGAAAACGGTATTCGAGGCACAAGCAGAGTTGTTAGTATAACTATTTAGTTTATTATCAAATGATAAAGAACTTATAAATACAACTGTTATCACAATATATAGAAAAAATGTCAAAAACTATTCTTATTACAGGCGCTACCGATGGAATCGGACTGGTAACGGCTAAGGCATTATTACAGCTACCACAAAAGCATCATATTTTGCTTCATGGACGTAACCCAAAGAAACTAGAAAAAATCAATCAGGAGCTTTCTGCGCTTGGCAAGGTAACTACTTATATAGCTGATCTATCATCTGTAGATGCAGTAAAAAAATTTGCCGAAGCCATATTAAGCAAACATGAAAAACTGGATGTACTGATCAATAATGCAGGTATTCTTAATTCACCTAATAGCATCACAAAGGATGGGTTAGATATACGTTTTATGGTTAATACCCTTGCACCTTATTTTCTAACTAAGTCATTACTGCCATTACTGAATCACGGACGTGTAATAAATCTTTCTTCTGCTGCACAAGCATCCGTTAATATGAAGGCTTTAATAGACTGCTATGAGCCATTAAGTGCAATGGATGCTTACTCTCAAAGTAAGCTAGCGCTTACCATGTGGTCTTTTTCTCTCGCAAAAACCCTTGGTAATAATGGGCCAATTATTGTAGCGGTTAACCCCGGTTCACTGCTTGCCAGCAAGATGGTTAAAGAGAGCTTTGGAATAGCTGGAAAAGACATTGGCATTGGTGCTGATATTTTGGTGAGAGCAGCGTTGTCGGATGAATTTATGGCTGCCAGTGGTAAATATTTTGATAACGATTTGGGTGAATTTACCGACCCTCACCCAGACAGCTTAAATGATGAGAAATGTGACGCTATTGTCAGTGCAATAGAAAATAATTTTCATGTATAGCTAATATATTATAACAATAGTGCTTTTCGTGGCTGTTCTCCTATGGTTGCCGGTTTTAAGGTTAGCTATATGCATGAGCCGATATATCGCATAGCCTGTATTAAAGAAAACTTTTTCTGTGTTGATGTCGGTTATGGCTATCATTATTTTATCCATAAGCATGATGAGCTAATAAAGAGAACCCCTATATGATTTTGAGACAGTTATTGCATAAAGAAAGCTCCACCTATACGTATGTGATCGCAGATAGTAACACGAGAGAAGCTTGTATTATTGATCCTGTGAAAGACAACATCAAACAATATCTTCAGCTATTCCAAGAGCTGGGTATTCACTTACAATATGCCCTTGATACGCATATTCACGCCGACCACATAACTGCTTTAGGCGCGCTTGAAGCAATGACAAAATGCAAAACCATGATGGGTTCAGAAGGCGATGTACCTTGTGCTAGCGAGGGGTTTCAAGATGGGAAGCAGCTGTCTATCGGTAGTATTACACTCCATGCTCTTTTTACCCCAGGGCATACTGCTGACTCCTATTGTTTTTTCTTAAAACAGAAAAATCATTCTTATCTTTTTTCAGGCGATACCTTATTGATTCGCGGTACAGGAAGAACAGATTTTCAAAATGGTGATCCTGCCGCTTTATATAATAGTATTCACAACAAAATTATGGCGCTACCTTCTGAAACAATCCTTCTGCCAGGACATGACTACAAAGGTTGGACTTCTTCAACATTAATAGAAGAAAAAAAGTACAACCCCCGCCTTCAGTTTAATAAGAGTGCGTTTATCAATCATATGAATAATCTTAATCTTCCTGACCCAAAAATGATGGCCATTGCCGTACCTGCTAATCTAGCCTGTGGCAAGCAAAAGGAAAGTTAGCCATAATTTACTCAGGTTCAGCTAGCGTTTTTTTTCTAGCCATAAAAGACGTCAATTAGTACATAATGCTGGCCATTAAATTGCTTAATAGTGCTTACCTTGTTATCGTGAACTCCGGTATTGAGTAACAAAAAAAAGAGTACATAATGTCTTCAAGCCGTGACCGTATTGCTATCATTTCCTCTTCTCGAACACCTGTTGGCGCTTTTCAAGGGGCCTTTTCTTCCTTATCGTCTCCCCAGCTTGGCGCTTCTGCCCTAGCCGATAGTCTTGAAAAAGCAGCCTTTACTGCTGATGATGTATCTGAAGTTATCATGGGCTGTGTTTTACCCGCCGGGGTAGGTCAGGCGCCAGCGCGGCAGTGTGCTTTATTAGCAAATTTGCCTGACAGCATACCGGCAACTACCGTTAATAAGGTGTGCGGTTCCGGGATGAAAAGCATCATGTATGGCATAGCTCAGTTAGCCGCTAGGGAGGCAAATGTTATTGTCGCAGGTGGGATGGAGAGCATGAGCAACGCACCCTATCTGATGAACAAGGTCAGATCAGGGTTGAGACTTGGCCACAGCCAAGTACAAGACCATATGTTTACCGATGGACTTGAAGATGCCTACAGTGGTCAGCTAATGGGCGTCTTTGCTCAACAAACGGCTGATCGTTTTTCGATTAACCGGGAAGCCATGGACGACTATGCGCTTGAGTCGCTAGCTAGAGCAAAACAGGCTATTGCTAAGGGCCATTTTGATCAGGAAATTAAACCCATTGAGGTTAATAGCCTTTTTGTTGCTCAAGATGAGCAGCCGGATAAAGCAAAGCCAGAAAAAATAAGAAAATTAAAACCTGCCTTCTCTGCAAACGGAACCGTGACTGCCGCCAATTCAAGCTCAATATCAGATGGTGCTGCGGTTGTTACTCTGATGAGAACATCTGATGCTGTTTCCCGTGGTATTAAGCCCATTGCCAGTGTATGTGGTTATCACACGCATGCAGGTAAGCCTGCTGAGTTTACACTTGCTCCCATTAATGCAATCAATGGATTGCTAGATAAACTAGGCTGGACACACGACAGTATTGATCTTTATGAGATCAATGAAGCCTTTGCTGTGGTCGCTCTCTTAGCTATACAAAAACTGAATCTGAACCCTAAAAAAGTCAATATCAACGGAGGTGCCTGTGCTCTGGGCCATCCTCTGGGCGCTAGTGGTGCAAGGATTGTCGTCACATTGCTTCATGCTTTGCAAAGAACCGGAGGTAAGAGAGGCATTGCGTCATTGTGTATTGGCGGTGGCGAAGCCACAGCTATGGCTGTCGAGTTATGCTAATCGCTGCACATTATTTTTTGCGAACAATGGGTTATATACCCCCTAAAAAAATGGCCTGCTAGGAGTAACTGCCTATGGACTTTAAGTTAAGTGAAGACCAGAACGCATTTTGCGATACAGCAAAACAGTTTACCAAGGAAATGTTAGCACCTTATGCAGCCGAGTGGGATAAGAATGCTTTTTTTCCTGTAGAAACGATTAAAGAAGCGGCAAAAATAGGCTTTTGCGCTCTATACGCCAGTGAAGCCATTGGTGGACTCGGCCTTAGCAGACTGGATGCCAGCCTGATATTTGAACAGCTCTCTATGGGCTGCACTTCAACCACTGCTTATATCACTATTCATAATATGGTGACTTGGATGGTGGGCGAGTTTGGTCAAGATGCACTAAAAGCCCAATGGGGGTCTGCACTTTCATCTGGTGAAAAACTAGCCTCATATTGTTTGACTGAACCGAATGCAGGCAGTGATGCTGCATCGCTAAAAACGATAGCAAAAAGGTGTGGATCTGATTACGTAATAAATGGTTCTAAAGTGTTTATTTCTGGGGCAGGTGCTACGGATTTACTATTGGTAATGGCACGTACCCATGAGAAAGGAGCTCAAGGTATATCTGCCTTTGCTATACCTAAAGATACGCAAGGTATTAGCTATGGGCGCAAAGAAGACAAGATGGGCTGGAATAGCCAGCCTACACGACAAATTACGTTTGAAAATGTGCGTATACCTTCTGATTATCGTTTAGGTAAAGAAGGTGATGGTTTTCGTTTTGCTATGATGGCGCTAGATGGTGGCCGCATCAACATTGCCAGCTGCTCTGTGGGAACCGCTCAGCAAGCGCTTAATACCGCACGACAATACATGCAAGAACGTAAACAGTTTGGTAAACATTTAGCTGAATTTCAGGCGTTACAATTTAAGTTAGCTGATATGAATACCGAGTTAGTTGCTGCACGTCAAATGGTTCGACTGGCAGCTTGTCGGCTGGATGATAATGATCCAGAAAAAACAGCTTATTGCGCCATGGCAAAACGGTTTGCCACGGACGTTGGTTTCAAGGTGTGCAATGATGCACTTCAAGTGCATGGAGGGTATGGCTATATCCAAGAGTACCCTCTTGAGCGCTATGTCAGAGATACACGGGTTCATCAAATTCTTGAGGGAACCAATGAAATTATGCGTTTAATTATTGCTCGTCGATTATTAACAGAACAGAGGGTGGAGTTAGTGTAATGTCAGATAACTTGCATATTAGCATTAAAGAGCATACAGCTTTTGTTACATTGGATAATCCGCCCGCCAACACCTGGACGCTGGAAAGCCTTAAAGCATTACAGGCGATGCTGGTCGAGCTCAAGCAAAATAAACGGGTAACCGCACTGATTATTCATGCAGCATCTGAGCGCTTTTTTAGTGCAGGTGCTGACCTGAATGTGTTTAACAATGCATCAGAAAAAGAAGCCAAAGTGATGGCTGATGCTTTTGGTGCTGCCTTTGAAACGCTGACTGATTTTTCAGGCTTATCCATTGCTGCAATTGACGGCTATGCCATGGGTGGCGGGTTAGAAGTTGCATTAGCTTGTGATATTCGTATTGCTGAGCCTCAGGCGGTATTGGCTTTACCTGAAGCCTCTGTAGGATTACTGCCCTGTGCCGGAGGCACACAAAACTTGACCTTATTAGTGGGCGAAGGCTGGGCAAAACGTATGATTTTATGTGGCGAAAAAATCGATGGTAAGCAAGCACTAGAAATTGGTCTTATTGAACAATTAGCTAATCAAGGTCAGAGTCTACAAGCTGCTGAGGCCATGACACTAAAATTACAAAGTCAAAGTCCTGATGCCATAAGAGCCTGTAAAAAACTGATACAAATGGGACGTCATGCACCCACTCATTCTGTGCTGGCAATGGAAAGGGAGTTGTTTGTACAACTTTTTTCAGGGAAGAACCAGCAAGAAGGCGTCGCTGCATTTTTAGCAAAAAGAAAGCCTCAGTGGCACTACGATTAAAAACTCCCCTAAGGGTTCAAAATGCTATACCCATTACACCTCAAGATGCACATTTTCTCGAAACTTACTCCTTAAAATGAAGAGTTATAGCCAAATAGAGGTGAGCTTCTTGAAAGCGTTTGAGTATATAAAGAAATACGCGGCTTCTTTAAAGGCCATGGGTATGGCACTGTTTGTCGCAATACTCTCTTATGAAATAATAATGAGAATTAAACCATGAGTAATGTTGTATTTATCGGACTAGGTAATATGGGCGGTCCAATGGCAAACAATCTGTTAAAACATGGTTGTGCTGTTTGTGGCTATGACCTTTTACCAAGTGCTGTAAAAAAACATGTAGATGCAGGTGGTACAACGACTGATTCTCTAGAAAAGGCTGTCATTGGTGCAGACGTTATTATCAGCATGTTGCCTGCGGGTAAGCATGTGGAAACACTGTACTTGGGAGAAAATGGTCTTTTGAAGCAACTGTCTTCAGGCCAGTTAGTCATTGACTGTAGTACGATTGAGCCAGAAACGGCAAAGAAAGTGGCACAACAAGCCGACGTAAAAAAAATAGCTTTTGTTGATGCACCTGTATCCGGCGGAACGGTTGGTGCTATTAATGCCACATTAACGTTCATGGTCGGTGGTTCTGTTGATGCCGTAGCTAAAGCAACCCATTGGCTGAATATTATGGGGGCAACTATTTTACATGCAGGCGAAACAGGTGCTGGTCAGTTGGCAAAAGTTTGCAATAATATGTTGCTAGCGGTATTAATGACGGGAACGTCAGAAGCATTGAAGTTAGGCATTGACAATGGGCTTGACCCTAGCGTGTTATCAACCATTATGCAGCAAAGTTCAGGTAGTAACTGGGTATTAGACAAATATAACCCAGTACCGGGCGTGATGGAAAACGTACCGGCCAGTCATGACTACCAAGGTGGTTTTATGGTGGAACTTATGGCTAAAGATCTAGGTTTGGCTATGAGTACAGCCGCTAAGAGTCAGACAACGGTTCCCATGGGAGCACTAGCAGAAAGTTTATACCGCTTGCATAAACAAAAAAGCGGTGGCCAACGTGATTTTTCAAGTATTTATATGTTGTATAGTTAGTCCTTATTATACGGTATCTATTTTCTTGAACAAAATGCCATTACTGTATTATTCCACCATTATTTATTGGTTTTATTGTTTTAGTTAGTTCGAGTATAATCCTCCAACTTATGACAGGTCGAAATCGTATTTCTGCCTGTCTTCTTCATTTATTATTTCGAGTCTTCTCTCTTGGGTAAATGTCCTAATGCAACCAATTCTAATGGGTATAGTAGGGATTATCACCCTACTTTTAATTGCTGTACTCTTGTCAGATAATCGAAAAGCTATCAAGTTAAAGACAGTGCTAGGTGCCTTTGGCATCCAAGTAGGTCTGGGAGCCTTGGTGCTTTATGTTCCTATTGGTCAGGAACTTCTTGGTAATGCATCTCGCATCGTTGGTGATGTTATTACTTATGCCAATGAAGGTATTTCTTTTTTATTTGGTGATCTGTCCCATTCTAAATTGGGCATGATCTTCGCCGTTAATGTGTTGCCAATTATTATTTTCTTCTCAGCCTTAGTGGCTGTTCTCTATCATCTAGGGATTATGCAAAAAGTGGTTGCTACTTTAGGCGGTATTCTAGAAAAAATTCTGGGAACCAGCCGCACCGAGTCACTCTCAGCTACCGCTAATATTTTTGTTGGGCAAACAGAAGCACCATTGGTTGTTCGTCCTTATATTTCTCGCATGACACAATCCGAACTATTTGCTGTTATGGTAGGCGGTTTGGCTTCTATAGCAGGCTCCGTCATGGCCGGTTATGCGGCGATGGGTATTAATCTCAAATTTCTAATTGCTGCTAGCTTTATGTCAGCGCCTGGTGGTCTGCTAATGGCCAAAATTATAAAGCCTGAAACAGAAACACCCAACGACACCGACATTTTCCTCAGCGAAGAAGAAAAGCCAGCCAATGTTATTGATGCTGCTGCTTTAGGAGCAACATCTGGGTTAAAGTTAGCTGCCAATGTTGGTGCAATGTTGATTTCTTTTATCGCCCTTATTGCACTATTAAACGGCTTACTAAGCTGGGTTGGAGGGTGGTTTGGTTACCCTCACATCTCACTGCAACTGCTCTTGGGTTATATTTTTAGGCCTTTGGCGTTCTTAATTGGCGTACCTTGGTCTGAGTCAATGACTGCAGGTAGCTTTATTGGTCAGAAACTGATTTTGAATGAGTTTGTCGCCTTCGCTGATTTTGTTCACTACACTGATCCTGCAAAAGCAATTGCTTCAGGTGTACAGGTGTTATCTGCTCATACACAAGCTATTATCACCTTTGCACTTTGTGGTTTTGCTAACTTATCATCGGCAGCCATGTTGTTAGGTGGCTTAGGCGGTATGGCTCCTACTCGTCGCGCTGATATTGCCCGTTTAGGCATGAAAGCGGTGGCAGCAGGCACGCTATCTAACTTAATGAGTGCGGCGATTGCAGGGTTGTTTTTATCTATTTGAGTTCATTCTTATCCTTTGCATTAAGGGGTTAGCGTTAACTAACGCAAAGTCCAAGCGCTTACAAAATAGTAAGCGCCTGAGCTAAATAAAAGTAAGTAACGATATAGCGTCTTGAAATAACAATAGCTTTTCCTCATCGTTTTTTTATAACCAATAGAAAGATTAGCGTATTTAATGGGCATTAAACTACGCCGCTTGTTTATTCAGTGAACGAGGACGTCAACAATGGTTGCACGAAACCCCAAGCTAATAGCTTGGATAACGGTTTTATTAGTTTTTATTATTCATCTTATTATCGCGCCATTAATGCCATTGGGCGTAGATGAAGCACATTATGCGCTTTATGCTTTGCACCCGGCTTTAAGTTATTTTGACCACCCGCCAATGGTTGCATGGCTTCAAATGTTAGTCAGACCATTAGGGTACGATGAATTTTCTTTACGGTTGATGCCTTCACTGTTATTTGCTATTGCCAGTCTTCAAATTTATAGGCTGACTGGAAAACTCTACCCTAGTCATCATCATTACCCATCATTAGTCGCTGTAGCGCTTCTTAACACGGCCCCTATTTTGCAGTTAATGGGGTGGGGAATGGTGCCAGATATGCCATTAATTGTGCTAGCACTATTTGCTATTGAAGTCGCGCTTAATATAAATGACCGCCAGCAGCTGAAAGATTGGCTGTTGTTAGGTGTGATATATGGCTTGGCTGGCTTAAGTAAATATACCGCTGTTTTTTTACCGCTGGGGCTAGTGCTTTTTCTTTTTCAAACGCAAGGGATACGCTGGCTAAAACAACCAGGGCCTTGGCTCGCAGGATTGCTAGCATTGGTGCTTATTCTGCCGGTATTAATCTGGAATCATCGCCATGACTGGGCATCTTTTACTTATCAACTAAACCATGCTGATGGGGGCAGCTGGAAACTAAAAGACGCCTTATCAATGCAAGTCTTGCAGATGGTATGTTATTCCCTTCTTGCTTACATTGCCGGTATTTCAGCAACGTTTTTTGCACTAAAACGCAGATTAAAAGCTGACTGGTTGGTCATATGGAGTGCGTGGCCTTTTTTACTGGTTACTAATTGGTCAGCGGGTAATGGGGGGTTGTTGCCGAACTGGCCTGCGCTAGGTTGGACCTTACTTGCGCCATTGACTGCAAACTGGCTTTGTATAAGCTGGCAAAAACGATGGGTGAAAGGGCTGACGATTTTCTCTGGCACTCTTTCGATGAGCCTTATTGTACTTATATTTGCTTTCCTAGCATTTCAGCCACTAGCCTCCATGCCTTTTATGAAACCCGTTGTTAAAGATTTGGTGGGATGGCATAAAGCAGCTCAGCAGGCTGAAATGCTGCTAGATAAAATAAAAAAGCCAAAAGAGACAATGCAACCTGTATTACTGGTGGAAAACTGGTCAAAAGCCAGCCGAATAGCATGGTACGCAAGGCCCACGCCAGTGCAAGTTCTTTCTGCCAGAAAATCTCAATTTAGCTATTGGTTTGGCGATGCAAATAAGCATACACGCGGTATTTTAATTGTTGATAATGAGCCTATTCCAGCCTCAGGTATGCTTAAAACACACGGACTAAACTGTCGTTATCTTGGCGAGCAGTCAGGAAAAATGGATGGCGTTATTGTCAATACTTTCCATTTTTACCAATGTGAACCAGAAGCAGATGTACTGAAGAAATAAGACTAATTGACTTTTAATGCAGAGTAGAAGTTTGTATGACTGAAATAAAGTAGATAGTTGAATAAACAGGCACTGTTGCAAACCAAACAGTGCCTGTTCAGATTATTGGTATAATTTTATTTCCACACGTGTAACCCATATTCAGTAATAAATAGTATGGTACCTTGATCATTGTTATTTTTCTTTACCAATAAAACCTTATAGCTCCCTTTTAACACTTCCTTTTTTTCTTCTGTTTCATTGCTTGTAAATGTTGCATTACCTTCAGTAAAAATGGCATCTGGATATTTTTCTCTAATCGCTTCGATAATAAAATTATATTTACCGTAAAGATCGTATTTATTTTCAGCGTCATCAATTTTAGATAACTCTTTTTTTTGTTCTTTTTCTTCTTTATATAATTTTTCTGCTTCAGATAACCTTTCTACTATATTTCGATACATTATTGGCAAGTTATCAGGGTGGTGGCTATGAATTTTATTAACTCTATCACAATTAATATCAACTTCTACTTCAGCTTGCATTGGGTTGGTTAAGTAACAATTAATTTCCTCTTCTTTAAAATAACGGAAAGCCCAAGGGTCAATAATCATGGTTCCAATATCATCATGGGATACTCGAACAAAATTATGATCACCTGGATCCTTGAGAGATAATATATCAACAGCATGATTTGGGTATTTTAACAAATAGAGGTGAGCCGCCATGGCGGCCATCTCCCCACAGTTACCATGAGCAGTGGCAACGGCTGTTGTTAACCGGTCAGCAGCGATAAGTAGAGATATATCAGAGGGCATATTATTATTGATGCTACCATCTACGCTTGAACGGCAAGCCTGAATTTTAGCACTAAAATCGCTCTGCTCAGTCCAATTTAGCACTTTATCAGCATTATATTTTCCCTTAGCACTATTTTCTAGCACGGTTGAATCACTTTCCGGTAGTATTTCAACTTCTGATTTTTTTTTACACATTTTGCACTCATCCGATATAGAGCGCATCTTATTAGTATCAAATATACTAGGATCACAAGCAGCGTGGAGGTGATAATAATATGTAGGTGTGTTAGTTATACTTTTATGTACTTTTTCCATTATATTGGTGACATCACAAGCCCACTTTCCAAAACGATTTTCAAATTGTTTA
>JAQYUY010000146.1 GCA_028728195.1 Endozoicomonas sp. (ex Botrylloides leachii) | reverse complement strand
CAACCCGATTGAGAATAAGTGGGCGGAGGCAAAATCGATTAGAAGGGAAAAAATGTGTGACCCAGAAACCTTATTCAGAGAGTACGTTTCATGACATTTTTATAGGGCTACTACTATATGCTGCGGACATCAGAGCAGTGACGACATTCTCCCTCATGGCATTGACGCTAGCGCCCCTGTCAATCAGAAGCTCAACGAGCACTTTGTGGTTATTCTGTGCTGTGGATATCATGGGAGTCCAGCCATTCTCCCTCATGGCATTGACGTTAGCGCCCTTGCCAATCAGAAGCTTAACGACCTCTTTTTTGTTGTTCTCTGCTGCGAGCATCAGGGCAGTCCAGCCATTCTCCCCCGCGGCATTGATGTTGGCGCCATTCTCGATCAGAAGCTCAGCGATCTCTGTGTGGCCTTTACATGCTGCCAACATCAGGCCAGTTAAGCCATCGATAGCAGCATTGAAGTCGGCGCCTGAAGACAGATAATTCTGCACCTTAGAGAGATCCCCTGACATACAGGCATTGAGAAATTCTTCACTTTTTTCTCCGCCACCGGCTTGAGAAAAATTACAAATAAATAATAATGCTAAAGATAGCAATAAAAAAAATGACTTAAACAATGCTTTAATCGAATAACTACGGTGTACAAACACATATAGCCGCAGATATTCTTACTCCTTTATTAACTTTGAAATGATTTTTTTGCATTCCGATATCCTCACTGACCTGGGGGCAGATTATTATGGGAATGCTACTTGGCTGTGCCTGACAGAGAAGTTTAGATGCTATTTAAAAAATTTGGGCAATAAGTTATGTAATTATTTGTGAAAAAATAATTTATACCTTCAGTATTAGGATTAGGGCAGTAATTAACTGCCGAACTGAACAGCGCCTGGCCGGTTTTGTTAAAATTTATCACTATCAACGGTTTTGTTAAAATTAATCACTATCAACGCTTATGAACTTTCACCTAAATATTATCAGCATTTAGCATAACAGAATTATTTTTTTGGCTTACTTGATATACATTGTTGTAATAAATTATCGTTAATAAACGACTATTATAAATTAAAAATAATTAATGAGGTGCTAGCTTTATATATTAACTGATTAATAAAAAAGACGTCTAATTGTCAGGGCTACTAACAGCACTGTCAATGACATATTTATATAATACTCTAACCTTAAGTGATAATGTGAATTACTTTTATAAATGAAAATAGTAATCAGATTTAAAGGCCATAAAATATCGATTGCTTTTAGTATCTTATTCTTACCGATCAAACCTTTTTTGATGAAACGTAATTCTAATATTAAACAAAACTCAGGATCTTATTAGATTATAAAAAATACACATCTATTAGATGTTTTAGTTATTTACGATATAGCTTGAAATCGGCTGCCAACCTATTTAATAGTAAGGAGAATTTTTTTATGGAGTTTAAATCGGTTCAGGCAGCATCTTATGCTTGGAACACTAATCCTAATAAAGGTTTTTTGGCGGCAGTCATCAAAATTAAGCAGGCTGTTGGTGTTTTTTTTTATGCGCTTTTTAAGGGTTTTCAAGTATCAGAGGTTGATCAAGATAATTATCTTAGCGTTGAATGGCGTAAAAACACCATTGCAGGGAGAGCCTTTTTAGCACAAAAGCTTAAGGATCGATCGGTAATATCTACTAATGCTCAAAATAATATATCAACATCGGGGCATAAGCAGCCTACAGTAGTTGGAACCGAGCAGCAAGCTCCCTCTTGTTTGCGTACTAAAGTCGGTGGGAAAGGCATGTTTCTATATCATATGAAGACGCATGGTATTCCAGTGCCAGCATTTCATTTTGTAAGTATTCCTGACATTCAGTCACTCGAAAAGGTCGAGTTTTCTAAAAAGCAGATTCCAGTCCTATTGGCGAATATCCAGTTACTAGAACAACAAGATACCGTAAGTATTGATCAGTTGAAAAAACACATTGCTAACATCAGCAACCCTGAAGAGAAAGCTAGGTTGCTCACAGCATTATCTGAGTTTCTAATAAGCGATGCTTTTTATCGCATCATTAAAAACCATCCGACGGCTCTGCTTATGCGAGATCGCTTCAACGAATTGTCCCCAGATGGTTCACAACAAAAGGTTATTATCAGAAGTTCAGGTGCACAAGAAGATAGTTATGGCGATGCTCAAGCGGGTAAATATGAATCTTGCGTTCATAATACTGACGATATTGTGCGCAGCTGTTTAAAGGTATTAGCTTCCGGCTATCGTCCAGAAGTGTGTCAAAATGGTATGCCAACGACGTTATCGTTGGTCATGCAGCGTTGTGTGGAGTGTCAATTTGGTGGTGTTGCTATGAGTCACACCGGTTTAAACAATAACCAGATGCAGATTGAATATGCGCCAGGACAGCCCAAAAGCACTGTTTCCGGTGTGGATGGTTTAATACCGCATCGATATACCGTCACTCGGAAGCATCACCAGCCAGTTTTAGAGCATATTGAGGGTAATATTTCACAGGTTTATTATCTTGAAAGTCAAGATAATAATAAGGCCGTTGAGCAGCTTACACCTATTACCTCTTCTGAGATGCCGAAACTACCAGAGCCAATAGCAAAAACACTTTATGACACCATTGTAAAACTAGAAAATCTATTGCAATGTCCGGTGGATGTTGAATTTGGGATTGATCAGCATAATAAAGTGCAGATCTTACAAGTTAGGCCAATTACTCGATTACCAGGAGGAGCTAAATTTGCTGCTGGTATTCCTTCTGAAGCCTTAGCAAAGGGAACTTTAGTAAGTGAAGGGCTTTGTAAAGGCCCTGTTATCCCAGTTGAAGTGGGTAGTAAGCCTGAAAATCTTCCAAAAAATGCGATTATTGTTGCCCATCACGGTGAAAACTGGATGCTGACACCAGAAGTAGCTAACCATGTCAGTGGGTTTATTTTTGAACAAGGTGGAACCGGTGACCACGTGGCTATTACACTGCGACAGGCGGGCAAGCCATGCATTATTGCTGATAATAAACCTGCTGTTATCAACGGTGATATAGCAACTCTGGTCTGTGGAGAATTTAATGGCCAATCCGGTGGTTTTTTGGTGAATGGCGGACAAGCTTATGATCGTTATCAGGAGCAGAGATTGCCCGCGGCTTCCGCTGATTTCAGTGCAGCCATTGCAAAAACTCATCATTGGCAACCGAACCGTTGTGATGCCAGTAGGGTTGACCATCAGTTTCAGTGGCTAAATGGGCAGAATAAACGCTTACTGGATTACTTTAATGGGGAAGGGCTTATTAGCCGCTGTTTGTCACCAGAAGGAACTATTTTGGTTAGCATGTCCTCCCAGAGACCCGCAATATTAAAAGCCTTGAAAAATGAAGTTGCACATGTTTTTTCTGATATTGATGCTCTATTGAAGGGGTACGAAACCTACCTAAAAGCAGGTACAAAAGGCGAGGGAATCCCCAAAAAAATCAAAGAATACCTTGCAGCTTTAGGAGAACTTAAAACCCAAACAGATCAAATCAAAGAAAAGGTTAATAACGATTTAGATAAAGTAACAAAAGGGCTTATGGATGGAGATGAATTGTTGCAGAACATTGGTGATTTTAGTCAGTGGCAAGCAGCTTGTCAGAGTTTAAGGAGCCGTTTGCAACAGCTATCTCAGCCCCGCTGTGTAAATCATATCGAGTCAATTCACGATATTATTTTTTTAGTGCATAAAAATTTTGTGGATATCTTAGCAGACGTTGCTAATGCGTCAGGTCAAGGTACCAGTAATAAAACGTCAGATCAGGTAACGATTGTTAATTTTAAAATGCCGGGAATGACTCAGTTATTGGATGATCATTGCATTGCTGAATTGGAACATTACGGTAATAAAAATACGGTCCTGAATATGGATGGGGTTAGCATTATCAGTACTGATATTAATTATCATAAAGGGGTCATTGAGTTAATTGATAAAGGTGCAGGCAATCAAGGAAGGTTGATGAGGATACGGGTGTTAGACTCTTTTTCTGAAGGGATCGCGCATCTTGGCGGTAAATTCAAGCGATTTCTTTGGTTAGCATTGTTATTAAATAGCATTGGCCAGCAAAACTCAAACCAAGGAGTGCACATCAAACTCAATGAAGAATTAGGTGAACTTATTGTTGAGATTGATAATATACCCGATATTGAACAGATGAGGCGGCAATTAATTAGGGTGATGAGGGTTCTGAGTGACTCCACTAATCTGGATAATTATTTAACTAGTAATCTCAATGGTTTTGCTTCTATACATGACTTTGCGGGACTCCAAGCCTATCTTAAGCGTATTCAGGATGATGATAGTCAGTTTATGGCTAACGTGTTGATTTTCAAGATGGCATTTGATAATCCAAAAAATCGCATGATTAAGTCGTTGGAGGAGTTTTTTTCTCCAGAAAGTGATGAAAATAACCTGATTATGTTTAGTAAAGGTATTCAGTGGCTCAAGAGAAGTAATGAACCTACTACTATTCTTGAAACATCATTTCAAAAAAATTCGGAACAGATCCGCTGTTTATTGGTCGTAAATCCTGAAAAGGTGGTGAGTTCTGTTCGCCTTTATTCTGACTGGCTGAGCAATAAAAAGGAGGCATTATCCCTTGTTGCTTTGAATGGCGAACTGTTGAAGTACCTATCTCCCAAATTGCAAAAAGATAGAGAGATTGTAACAGCGGCAGCTTTGCATAACCCTAAAGCATTGCAGTTTGGTGGTGCAAAGTTCTGGAACGATAAAGAAATATTATCCACAGTGGCGCGAGCTAATCCAGAAAAATATGCACAACAAAAAGTCTTTTTATTGAGCAGAAATGCCTTGCTGGAAGGACTCAAACTTAATATAAAGGAAAATTCGAATATTATTTTTAGACGCCCTCTTTTGAAATACCTAGATGACGCTGAGGTTATGCTAGCGGCTGTAAAGCAAGATGAGAACTATCTAAGCAATGCTTCGGAAGCATTAAAAGATGACGTAGAATTTATGAAAAAAGCGATTAAGGCTAACTACCAAGTTTACTCACATGGATCTGATCGCATTAAATCTGCCCCCTCTATTGCTGCTCTATTTATAAAATGTTCGGGTGGGGCAGTGTATGTATGGGATGAGCTCCCTGAAGCGTTGCAGAACCAGAAAAATATAAAAGAGTTATACATTGATGGTCTACAGAAAAAATTGACGCAGCTGCAAAAGGCGTATAAATCTATGCCATCAACTAGTAACAGTTACTATAATTTTAGTGCACGCAATCTAGTTAGAGAAATGCAAGAGGTCGCACATATTTTAATGTCTAATGATGCTGGTCTGGCTTATTGCCCTAGCTAAGACGTCAAAGCAACCGTACTGTCTTTACCCCAAGGGATGACTGTCAACAGGTGCAAAGTCACTCCGAAGTATTTACAGCAGTAGAAGGAGTACCTCAAAGAAGCGACTTGGGAGTTCATAAAAAGCTTCTCGGAAGAAAAGAGTGACTAAAACCATCTTTTTTAGGGACGATTAATGCGTAAGTTCTGTCTTATTTTAATCGTATTATTGGTAGCGCCTATTGGTTTTGCAAAACAGTTATGCGCTATTGACGACAATGGCATTAAGGTCTGTTTGCATTCAGCTCCCAAGCGGATTATCAGCCTTGCCCCAAGCGCTACAGAGTTACTTTATGCTGCTGGTGCCGGTAAACAGCTTGTGGCTGTTGATAAATATAGTGATTTTCCCGAAGCAGCAAAGAAACTGCCTAAGGTCGGCGGCTACCCTAATATAAATGCTGAAGTGTTGGTTAATATGGCACCCGACCTAATTGTTGTTTGGGCGGGAGGTAACTCACCAGAGTTGATTCAGCAAATTGCAAGAATGAAGTTGAAGTTGTTTCAGCTTAACGCAGTTAACCTTAAAGATATTGGCATAGAGCTTAGAAAGCTCGGAGCTATCACAGGTAACGTTCAGCAAGCTAATTTTCAAGCAGATAGGTTTGACCGCCGGTTAGCCCGATTACAAACGACGTACCAACATCAAACGCCTATTTCTGTATTTTTTGAAATATGGCATACACCACTCATGGCTGTTGGTGCTGATAATATTATGAATCGCGTTATTACACTTTGTGGTGGCCGCAACATCTTTGCTGATGTCAAAATACACTTCCCTATTGTTTCAATTGAGTCATTGCTAGCTAAAAACCCTGATGTGATTTTAATAACAAGCCCGCAAAATAAAGCTAGAGATCGCCAGACACTTATAGCCAGTTATCAGAAAAAATGGGTTATGTTATCAGCAGTACAGAAAAAACAATTATTTATAATTGATAGTGATATGATTTCTCGGCCAACACCAAGGATTTTAGACGGCGCAGAAAAAATTTGCCAATACCTTAAAGTTGTAAGGGAAAATAAATACATAAAACATTGAGCGTAAAAATCTGAATTTTAGAACGTGGATCAAACAGCTGCCATGTACACGCTTCGAGCTATTACCTGCTACTTTTGTTAAGGATAACGTTAAGCCTCCTAAGGATGCGTATGTTTTACACTCGTGGCTTTTCTATAAAGCCTAAAAAAGCCTTAACTCTTGGTTTTGGTATTATTTGTGCTGGAACCACTACAACGCTATTGGCTGATAATGACCGTATGCTTGATGAGGTGATTGTCACTGCATCGCGTAGAGCTGAAACTGCTGAAGAGGCATTGGCTCCCGTCACGATTATTACACGGAAACAAATTGAACAAAGTCAGGCTACAAGTGTTGCGCAGCTATTAAGTAGAACGCCAGGGTTACAAATAGCTTCTAATGGTGGGGCGGGCAGTCTTACTGGTGTCTATCTACGAGGCACCAAAACAGCACAAACATTGGTTATTTTAGATGGTCAAAAAATCAACTCGCCAACTTCTGGCTCCTCTCCCTTGCAATATTTGACACCAGAGCAAATTGATAAAATTGAGATTGTCCGAGGTCCACGTTCTAGCCTTTATGGCGCAGATGCTATCGGTGGTGTTATCCAAATTTTTACTAGAAAGACCAAAGGAAAGCCATTATTGTTCGCAAAAATAAGAGCAGGGAGCAGAAATACAGACGAGTACGCCATTAGTTTTGGCACAGGGCAGGATAAAACGCATTATAATATAGGAGCTAACACCTATAAAACAGATGGATATGATCATACTCTGGCTATTAATAATGGAGATGATGATAACGATACTTATCGTAATGATGCGCTGTTTGGCAGTTTCTCTCATTTCTTTGCTAATAAAATTGAGCTGGGAGGAAGCTTTTCCTATTCAGAAGGCCAATCAGACTATGATAACAATACTACATTTACCATCACAACTCAGCCTTATAACCTATTCAGATTAACTCATATAAGTGGGTATGTGACGATGCCTGTTAATGATGAGTGGGATATTCGTATTGAAGCAGGTTATGGTAAAGAGCATATTCAGGCGCGTAAAAAAGATAGATTTACCGGCATATGTTCTGATAGCTATTACAGTAAAACTGATCGCTACAGTATTAGTTGGAAAAACAACATAAGCTGGAGTGAAAATCACCTATTAACTTCAGGTTTAGACTATTCAAATGAGTGGTATAGTGGATCTGTAAAATACAATGAAAATGCACAATATAATATCGGAATCTTCCTGCAAAGTTTGTTGTACTTTGATAAAAGTGATCTCCAAGCGAGCCTGAGAACGGACAAAAGTCAGGCTTATCATAGTAACGCAACAGGGAGTATTGCTTATGGGTATTCTCTTTTTTCTAATGTGAGAATTATTGCCTCTTATGGAACAGCTTTTAGGGCACCAACGTTAGTTGACTTATATTATCCGGGTTACTCCAACCCAAACCTGAAACCAGAAAAAGCTAAAAATTATGAGCTTGAACTTAAAGGAAAAGTAGGTACTGGTCATTGGGGGCTATCTGTATTCCAAAATACTATTGATGATATGATTTCTGCTACAAAGGAAACAGACTATAAGCCAACCAATATTGACAAGGCGCTCATTCAAGGATTAGAAGTCAATGGATCTATAAGCAATGGTAACTGGAATATAAATGCAAGTATCAGTTTGTTAAAACCCGAGAATAGATCGCATGCTAACTATGCAAAAATATTAACTGCCCGCTCTAAACAACTAATGACGCTGACTCTTGATCACCAGTTTAAACATTTTGGTTTAGGTGCATCTTTCAAGGCTCAGGGATCATCTTATGCTGATGTCGCCAATAATCAAAAGGTGCCTGGGTTTGGAATCTTGGATTTAAGAGGCTCTTTAAAGCTAACCGCAGAGTTAAAAGCAAGCATCCAATGGATTAATGTTTTTGATAAAACCTATCAACCAGTCAGTGGTTATAGAGGAGAGCCCAAAGGTGTGATTGCTTCTTTAATATGGACTCAATCCTGAATAACCTTGCTAACATTTTAGCGTTGGCGGTGCGATGGTGACTACGTGTATTTACACCTGCTGCCTACAATATATACTCAAACGCTTTCAAGATGCTCGCGTTTATTCAGCTATAACCCTTCATTTTAAGGAGTAAGCTTGGAAGAAAAATGAGCATCTTAAAGTCTAATGGGTATAAATAACCAACTAATTGATAGTAAAAATATTTAGCTAGTGGGTAACAGTCTAACAGGACTGACGTTCACTTGATGTTTAACAAGGTAATTCGCTTGTACATGCGGTATCATAAAGACTTCTGGAATACGCTTGACTTGGATAGCCCATAAATTGCTTCAATGATTGAGCAATCATTTGCGTGCTCAGATACTGGGTTTAGGTATATAATGTAGGAAGGTATACCTGATACTTAAGTCTTCCTGATGTACTAAGGCAAAGTAAAAGCTTAGTCTTAAGTCTTTGCATCCAGAGTCGCGGCGTATATGCTTAAACACAAGAATTGAAGTAAAGGCTCAAAAGAAAATTTGAACGCACATACCCATAAAGAAGAAAAGGTTATAGAAAACACCTGCCGATTTACCCTTGAGCCGGAAGACCCGCAACGATTTTCAGAGTTATGCGGTCAGTTCGATCAACATTT
>JAQYUY010000145.1 GCA_028728195.1 Endozoicomonas sp. (ex Botrylloides leachii) | reverse complement strand
ATATTGATGATAAACTCTTCTACAGGCATGACCGATACCGTCTGGATAGTGGTTCGCACTTCTATTTTAGGCGGTAGTCATGCCTTTCTGGCTAGATTATTAAAAGTCACACATCAGGTTACCAAGCAATTTGACACGGATAACTGGGGTGCAAGTGGCCCAAATTTTTACAAAATAATCATCGGTTTATTGATCAGTAAAGTAGATTTTAAGGTGGATATTCATGCAAAATCATGAATGTTGCCCACTACCCACGAGAGGATAGCAAATGAATTGCTTGTTTTGTAAAATAATAGCAGGAGATATTTCGGCGGATAAAGTCTATGAAGATAATGATGTACTAGCCTTTAAAGATATTAACCCTGCTGCACCTTGCCATATACTGATTATCCCTAAAAAGCACATAAGTACGCTGAACGATGCTGTATTTGATGACCAGCAAATCCTAGGAAAAATGATGCTTACGGCAAAAGATCTTGCCAATGAAATGAACCTAGCAAATGATGGGTATCGCACAATAATGAACTGCAATAGTCAAGGAGGGCAGACTGTTTATCATATTCATTTGCACTTGCTAGGAGGTCGCCCAATGACATGGCCTCCGGGCTAGCAGGTTTTAAATAATCAATGGCTGATGGCTATCTTACCAGTTCCACTCGTTACACCTTATCTTAGCTGTATATTACATCGTTATTAAGCTAATGGCAGCATGGTTTTTTAAGGCTATTTGATATAGCCATATATCACCTCCCAATAGCTGCTAATGAAAATGAAATAGAGGCGCCTTTTGGAATATAGTCAGAAAACTCATTTGATTTAAATTAATATAAGACACAACGCAAATGCTTTATACCGAAATTTTTCAAGTATTCAGTCTTTTAAAATAACAAATAAAGGTTAAAAAGATGAGAAAAAGTAACCCATTGCTTACTATAACAGCCAAAGATATTATGACTCGCCAAGTGGTGACCGTACCTTACGACTCGCCTATTGATCAGCTAGCGCGTCTTTTTACAGATAAATCGATTTCTGGAGCACCTGTCGTTGATAGAGAAGGCAAGATACTTGGCGTTGTAACGGCGTCAGATATCGTCCGTCAGACGGGAAATGGTAATATAGATCTCGCACACAGAAATGACGATTTTTACCAAAGTCTTCATGATACTGTCCTGTCTGAAGAAGAACGGCATGTATTTCATCAACTTGTTGATCTATCTGTGCTAGCCAATGACATCATGACTCCAATTGTTTTTGAAGTAGCTAAAAATACACCATTAGATCAGGTGGCTGAGGTAATGGTAACAGGACGAATTCATCGTGTTTTGGTCACTGATAATCGCCAAGTGAAGGGTATTATCAGTGCATTAGATCTTTTGAAATGTTTAACGCAGTAACAATAGCTTTGCGGTCTTTTAAAATAAAAAACTGTAAAGCTATTAAATCTTTCAGCGCTAGCAAGCAAAGTTTAGGATTAGTCTCTGAATAACTTTCAAGTTTCCTTCTGATATGGCTGACACAAATTCCTCTGTGGCCTGCTAAAATCAGAAAGTTATTTCAGAGACTGTCCCTTAGTCTTGAATTATAATCTCAACCCTACGATTTTTCTCACGATTTTCATCAGAGGTATTGCTATAAAGGGGTTGATCCTCTCCTTTAGCTAGTATCTTGACCCTTTCTGGATTAAAACCTTTATTCACCAGATAAGCTTTAACTGCATTAGCGCGTTTCTCAGATAATGTTTTGTTGTATGTTTTAGATCCGAGATCACATGTATGGCCGATGATAATCAGTCTATCCTTCATTCTATCTTTAAGAAATGAGTCAAGCGCTGTTTTACTATTACCATCAAGATGAGCAGAGTTGATATTAAAGCGCGCAACTGTTGTGCCATCTATGCCTGGCACAGGTAAAACATCATTATCAGCGTATTCATTATCAGTAGCGCAGGCTACACCGGCAACAAGTGCACCAGCAGCCAGTGATGCCCCCCCAGTTGCCAACCCATGGACAGCTCCAGGTATGCCCCAGACAGCTCCACCAGTAGCAGCGCATTTCAGCATTTTTTTCTCTGCTATTGATGAGTTTGTTGTAGAACAACCTGTAAGAAAAATTGAAGCGGTTAATATGCCAAAGGTTAATATTCTTGAAGTCATGGTACATCTCCATCCATGGGAAAGTTACTAAAAGCTTGCCACCGATTACTGGTATCAAGTTCTACGAGTTTTTCTCACTTATCTCATAATTACCAATAATGCATCAGTTACAAGCAGCGTTTCGTAAATTATAGTCAGTAAAAAGTGTATACCTTGCGTATGACTTACTGCCGACAGGATATTGACATAACCATGAAGCATTCTATCGGTTTAGTTAGGATATTTTCTCAGATACGAGATTAAGCATTGAAGGAAAAAAAACAACACCCCAAATACGTTAGCGTCGTGTTTGTAAAAATCAACTTGCCGCTTTCATACAAGCCATCAATTTCAACTTGAAAAGATTAATAGTGCTCCATCAAACGACATTATTAGCGTGATGATAGGATAGCTGTGAAGCATAGGTTCCAGCACTTGCTGCATGCTAATTTTCTCTAAAAATTAGCAGGTATTGTCAAAATAAGCTGTTTTTTTGGAAAATCAGTTTTATGCAATAGTCCCACTCACTGATTATCAGCGTGCTAACTGAAAGTTAACCAGCATAGATCCGTTTCTTCACGAAACCTATCATCGTTTTTTCAACTAGTAGATACATTGCTAGCCACGTGCCTATCCTCAGACAGATGTGAGCGGTAAGGCTTCCAATCATCGGTACAGTAGTAGCTAATTTTATAGGATTTCAGCTTTTTCAATAGTTTCTTTAACGTCTTGCTTGATCTTCTACCAAAGGCATGAGCGGTCACTCCCCTAAAGCGTGGCTCCCATGCATACAAGAGCCATCGCTGGCTTTTCTTTTTACCCACGAAAGACCACTGTTCATAAACCTCACAAAAGAAGTTCCACTTTGGTATTTTCGACGGAAAGTCATGTTACTGAGTGGGGAGATAGTTTTTTAAATAAGAAGCAACTGTCGTTGGACTGATTTTCAAAACACGCCCAATATGTCTCACGCCAGAGCCGTTCATGGTCATATCAACAATGCGGTCATGAGTGCCTGGTTGATTGGCATTGTAGCTGTATTCGAGCTGAAAGCTCTTTTTACATCTCCTGCACAGGTAACGCTGGTGCCCGCTTGTTGCTTTTCCATTTTTGACAATACCTTCAGTTTGACGACACTGGACACAAGCAATCTGAACTACAGCCATAAGAACCCCGAAGAAAAATTTGGAAACATAACAGATCAACCCGTTTGAATCACTACCCAAAAAATAGCTTATTTGACAATACCTGCTAATTTCTAGGGAAAATTAGCATTAAATAAGTGCTCATATCTTTTCTTCATAAGCAATTTTTAGCTGCACCCAAATTTTAAGGATTTTTTTCTTTGATATCATGTTTACGAATCGCCGCTAAATGCCTGTGCGTACAGCTATACTGGTTGCTGGTTGGGTACAATACCCTTTATCGCTATAAACAGCGCCTTGCCTAGGAAATGCATGACGCATTCCTTGAGCATCGGTTAAATTTGCAGGGTAATGGCAACCTTGTTAATTATTGCTCTATCTGAAATATCCTCCATAAACTGTAGCGACAGGCATAGAAATAAACGATCGATGCAAAACCCTCTAGAACCATGAACAAAACTTAAGTCAGTTAACTTTTGCATAAGGATTTCAAAATTCAGCACTTGCTTATAGGCTTGATAGGGATGACCTGCAGTAATAAGATCTCTAAATTCACGAATTCTGAGCATGAAAATAATGTGTAAGTAACCAAATAAAATCAATTACTTACACTTTAATAACTACTCCCATTCAATCGTTGCAGGTGGCTTACTGGAAATATCATACGTTACCCGGGAAACTTGCTCGATTTCGTTGATAATGCGGTTGGAAACTCGTTCTAGCAGATCATAAGGAAGATGTGCCCAGCGCGCTGTCATAAAATCAATGGTTTCGACTGCTCTTAAGGTAATAACATATTCATAGCGGCGACCATCTCCTACAACACCGACTGACTTCACGGGCAGAAAGACTGCAAATGCTTGGCTAACTGTATGATATAAGTTCGTTTGATGGAGTTCATCAATATAAATGGCATCTGCTTGGCGAAGAATATCAAGGTAAGCTTCCTTAACTTCACCTAGTACCCTGACACCCAGTCCTGGGCCAGGGAATGGGTGTCTATAAATCATATCGTAAGGCAAGCCAAGCGCTAAGCCAATTTTACGAACTTCATCTTTAAACAATTCTCGCAGTGGTTCTACTAGAGCCATATTCATGTTTTCCGGTAACCCACCTACATTATGGTGAGATTTAATCACATGAGCTTTACCTGTACCACCTGCAGCGGACTCAATCACATCAGGATAAATAGTACCCTGAGCTAAAAATTCAATACCATTTAGTTCAGCGGCTTGTTCATCAAAGACTTCAATGAAGGTATTGCCAATAATTTTTCGTTTTTCTTCAGGGTCAGAAATACCCTTTAACCGGCTAAGAAAAAGCGCTTGAGCATCGGCACGAATGACGCGCACGCCCATATTTTCAGCAAACATCTCCATAACTTGATTGCCTTCATTAAACCGAAGCAGGCCATTATCAACGAAAACGCAAGTTAACTGGCAGCCAATGGCTTTGTGCAATAAAGCAGCAACCACACTGGAATCAACGCCGCCAGATAACCCCAAAAGAACCTGCTTATTGCCCACTTGTTTACGAACTCGTGCTACCGCATCTTCGATAATCTGCATAGGCGTCCAAAGCGTGTCGCAACCGGCGATATCAACAACAAAGCGCTCAAGAATACGTAATCCTTGGACAGTATGCGTTACCTCTGGATGAAACTGAAGACCATAAAAATGCCTTGCTTCACAAGCTATAGCAGCAATAGGGCAGGAGGGTGTTGAGGCTGCAATGACAAAGCCGTCAGGCATTGTAGTCACTTTATCGCCATGGCTCATCCAGACATCCAAGACCGGTTGTCCTGCACCATCAACATCATCTTCAATTCCCTGAAATAATCCTACGGGTTGTTTAATGCTAACCTTGGCATAGCCAAACTCACGCAGATCAGAAGAAGAAACTTCACCCCCCATCTGAGCAGCCATAGCCTGCATTCCGTAACAAACTCCTAGCACCGGAATACCCAGTTTGAAAACAACTGATGGCACTCTTGGTGTATCAGATGCCGTGACTGATTCAGGTCCTCCAGATAAGATAATCGCTTTGGGATTAAAGGCTGCAATTTTTTCCTCTGCTATATCGCAGGGATATAGCTCGCAATAGACACCTATCTCACGCACGCGTCTCGCAATCAACTGGGTGTACTGTGAACCAAAATCAAGAATAAGTAGGCGGTCAGCATGGATATCCTGCGACATGATGTGTACCAATAGACAATTAAAAAATAAAGCCGGGTCACCCCGGCCTGATAAATGTTGTTAACATTCGCTGTTAACCCACGCGATAGTTTGGCGCTTCTTTTGTGATCGTCACATCATGAACATGAGATTCATTCATTCCCGCACTGGTTACCCGAACAAACTCAGGCATAGTTCGCATGGTGTTAATATCTTTGGAACCGGTGTAGCCCATCGCAGCCCTTAAACCACCAACCATTTGGTGAATAATAGCACTCACCGCACCCTTGTAGGGGACACGACCCTCAATGCCTTCCGGGACTAGTTTTTCAGTGCCGTCTTCAACTGTTTGAAAATAGCGGTCGCTGGAGCCTGTTGTTTGCCCCATAGCACCCAGTGAACCCATACCGCGATATGCTTTATAGCTTCTACCTTTATAAAGCTCCACTTCGCCAGGCGCCTCTTCTGTTCCTGCCAGCATGCTTCCTAGCATCACAGTATGTGCACCAGCCACAACAGCTTTAGCAATATCACCAGAATAGCGGATACCGCCATCAGCAATCACCGGAATACCAGTACCAGACAATGCCTCGACAACGTTAGCTATCGCTGAAATTTGCGGAACACCAATACCCGTAACAATCCTTGTTGTACAAATAGAACCGGGGCCAATACCAACTTTAACTCCATCAGCACCAACTTCTGCCAATGCCTTAGCTGCCGCAGCTGTAGCTATATTACCGCCGATAACCTGAACCTGTGGGTAGTGCTTCTTAACCCAACGCACTTGGTCAATGACGCCTTTGGAATGGCCGTGCGCAGTATCAACAATAATGACATCTACTCCAGTATCAACCAATGCAGAGATCCTGTCGGTGGTTTCAGCGCCTGTACCAACGGCGGCACCTACACGGAGTTGTCCTTGTTGATCTTTGCAAGCATTAGGGTAGTCTTGCGCTTTTTTTATATCCTTGACAGTCATCATTCCTGCAAGGTTAAAGTGTTCATCAACGACTAACACCTTCTCAATACGGTGTTGATGCAGCAGGGTACGCACCTCATGTTGACTCGTTCCCTCACGCACAGTAACCAACCTCTCCTTAGGCGTCATAATATCTGAAACTGGTTTTTCAAGGTTACTAACAAAACGCATGTCACGACTGGTAACGATCCCAACAAGGTCCTGACCAGAGAGAACCGGCACACCGGAAATATGATGCTGGGCCGTCAAGGCCAACAAGTTTCTTACCGAGGCGGAGGCATCAATAGTGATGGGGTCTTTAACAACACCACTTTCATGCTTTTTGACTGCATGTACTTCTGCGGCTTGCTGTTCAATCGTCATATTCTTGTGAATAATACCAATACCGCCCTCTTGAGCCATGGCAATAGCTAGCCTAGATTCAGTCACTGTATCCATAGCAGATGAAATCAGAGGCAGATTTAGGTTAATCTCGCGCGTCAAGGTTGTTTTCAGGCAGACGTCCTTAGGCAGGACCTCAGAATAGCCCGGAAGGAGTAGAACATCATCAAATGTCAGCGCATCTTGAGCCACTCTCAGCATTGTCAGTCACCGGTAAGAATGATAGATAAAATTCGGTTAAGGCTAGCAAAAATTTAAACACCTTGGAACAAGCTTTTTTAAAAATCCTAAAATAACGAGATAACTAACTGAAATACAAACAAAAAGGTTATTTGATGCAAAATTTACTTTCACCACAACCGAAAAATAAACCCGTTTTATCGGTTACCGAATTGAATGGCCAAGCCAAGCGGTTGTTGGAAGTGAACTTCCACAGGGTTTGGGTAGAAGGAGAAATATCTGGGTTGGTAAAGCCCCGTTCTGGTCATTGGTATTTCACCCTAAAAGATGATCATGCTCAAATTCGTTGCGCCATGTTCAAGAATCGCAACCAGTTATCAGGTATCACACCCGCAGAAGGTATGCAGGTATGTATCAGAGGCCGTGTTAGCTTGTATGAAAATCGTGGAGACTACCAGCTTATCACTGATCATATATCAGCCGCAGGCAGTGGTGCATTGCAAAAAGCGTTTGAACGTTTAAAAGAAAAGCTAGCGAAAGAAGGATTATTTGATAATCAAGATAAACGCCCGTTACCGATATACCCGAAGCATATCATTATTGTCACATCAACCTCTGGAGCGGCCATAAGAGACATTATTGCCATTTTTAAAAGACGAGCACCTTTTATCCAACTGTCTATTATTCCCAGTGCCGTTCAAGGTGAAGATGCAGCTGATCAGCTAGTCAATGCATTATCGCTAGCAAAAAAAATTAACAGTGATGCGCTTATCATTGGCAGAGGTGGAGGTTCAGTAGAAGACTTATGGTCGTTTAACGACGAAAGGTTAGCCAGAGCTATTGCCGAATACCCCGTACCTGTTGTCAGCGCAGTAGGCCATGAAACAGACTTTACTATTGCTGATTTTGTGGCTGACTACAGAGCACCAACCCCTTCAGCTGCCGCTGAAATACTTAGTCCAGACAGAACGAGTTTAATAGGAAATGTTCAAAAACTGAATCATAAAATAATCATGCTTACACGGCAGCGTATAAAGCATGCATCAGAGAAGCTTTTCTATATCTATAAACGTCTAAAAAACCCTAATAGTCAACTGAAAGAATATACACAACGTCTGGATAATCTGGAAATACGCATGGACAAGGCAGTTGATTTTTTACTTGAAATTAACAGAGCGCATCTCCAGCGCATTAGTAGTCTATTGCAACAACAATCCCCCAAAGAAAAAATGAAACACTTTCAGCAACATTTAAATGATCAGATAAAATTACTATACAGATTGACCCGACAACAGCTCACCGAGCGGCATAGAAAGTTGCACTATCTATCTGGAAAACTTAATGCCATTAGCCCCTTATCTACATTAGCAAGAGGGTACGTCATTGCTAAAAAAGATGCCAAAATTGTAAGATCTTACAACGAGCTGCAAGTTCATGATGAAATAAACCTTGTATTACATCAAGGATCAGCAAAGTGCACCGTTAACAAAGTCTGTCGCAATAAGCGAAAGAAATCTATTATGGAAACGACTTGATGATATCTGTATGCGAAGAGCATAATCTGTTAAACAAATCATATAAATTTTTTTTATATCCAAGCGACCTGAGCTCGACATAACAATGATTAGGTAACTTGAACCAATCTTGAATATTGAATGTTCAAAGATGGCTTCTTCTTTTGGAACGTGTAGGCTACAAGCTCTGCCAGCAAGTTAACCATAAAATTGAATTTTGAACGATGGCGGGTGTGTTCTATCTGAGAAATGTTCTTCAGTTTATCGTTAACTGTCTCAATGATTGCGCGCCCTCTCAGGAGTATTTTGTCAAAGAGAGACAAGGGCACGGTCATCGGTATTTCCGGATGTGCATTTAACCGCTAAAAGTTCCCCTGTATCGTTGATCGTCAGATGCCGCTTGAAGCCATAATACATAATACCAGTGCGTAGAGGGGCTGTTGCATAACTTAAAAAGAAGCTGTTTTTTTTGATAAAATACTTTCAAAGTAAACTTGCTTAGGAATGCATATGATCAGCCAGTCAGAACTCGTGAATTTAGAGGATCTTGTTGCCGCAGATCATCCCTATCGAGTTT
>JAQYUY010000144.1 GCA_028728195.1 Endozoicomonas sp. (ex Botrylloides leachii) | reverse complement strand
AACGGATTTGGCAAGAAACGGTTCGTGCACTAATGACATCGTCGCCGGCTATTTACTTTAAGACACTTATGGACTGTGGTGCCCTTCGGGCAATTATGCCTCAAACTTATTCGTTTTTTTTACCAGATTCACCTAGTTTACTCGCACTAGCTGCTGCTGCTGACAACAATGAAAGTGCCTACATTCGATTTTCCTGTCTTTATCCACCGGTCTCATTCGTCAGTAGTGATCAATTAACAGCACTTTTTAAACACTTACGATTCCCAATACCCTTCAATGAGCGAGCGCTGCTGATCAATACTTACCTCTCTGAGTTAATTTCAGCTCAACAAGCACTGTGTGCGAAAGGTCTAGCATCTTTATTTAGAAAAATGGATGCTTTTCGTAAGCCTGATCGTTTTATTGATACCCTAAAAGCCAGTTATTATTTAGCAGTAGCATCTTCTCAGCCATTGGATGTAACGAAGCAGCAGACAGTTATAGCAGCCCTTGAAGTCTACCGCCGTGTTAATGCTAGTGACATCATTGCTGAGGGTTACAAAGGAAAGGAAATTGGTGAACAGTTGTACCTAAAGCGTATACAGCAAATAGCTAAAATAAAGGGTATTACATGAATAGCTAGGCATAAATATCGACTGTAGCTAGCTTTGTTAAGCTAAATGAGCACCGCTAAGTGGTTGCATCAAACGGTGCCGTTTCCATCAGCAGCTGTTATTCCTTTGTTTTGGTCGTATTAGTGAAATGCCATAGAATTAACGCCATATACTCGAACGTTTTAAGATGTTTCTCTATATTAGCCTAACTGCTTGATTTTAATGGTTTATTCTTGAGAAGGACGACATCTTAAAATTTAATGGGTATATAGATATTAACCTTCTTATCAGAGGCATATATGCGCTTCTTTTTTATACTGTTTATCATACTTCCTATTTTAGAGATATTTGTATTTATTAAAGTGGGCTCCATTATCGGTGCACTTAATACAGTTGCGCTGGTTATTTTGGGTGGCGTCATTGGGTTGTATATTATCCGACAGCAAGGATTCCGTGCTGCTTTAAGGGCGAGAGCACAAATGAGCCAAGGCCAAGTGCCGGCGATGGATATGATAGAAAGCTTTTTTATGGTTATTGCAGGGCTACTGATAATGCTACCTGGCTTTATTTCGGATATTTTAGGTATTGCCTTGCTAATTCCCCTAGTTAGACAAGCAGTGTTGCGTAAATTGCTAACTTCAGCATCATGGAAAGCTAAAAGTACACGTGTGTATGAGGGGGAGTTTTATCGGGACGCCAGCAATGATAAGGGCTATGTCAGTGCAACCCACTCTGCTAAAAAAGATCCTCAGAAAGATACTCTTACTCAAGATAATAAAAAAAATGAAAATTTTTAACTGAAGCCCTTGAAATTGATCTTGGGTAGCCTCATTAAGTGAAGCATCTGATCTTGCTTCGATTGTCTAGTGCAAGGCTGTAGCCTCAGTAAGAGAGTCGGTGTAATGATCGATATAAACCGGATGGCGCTTTACTGGTTTATCCAGTAAGCCAGGCGGGAAATCTATAGTTTTACTTCAGGGTATCAGTTACATCAGGTAAAAAGTGGCAAATGCCTTTAAAAAAACTAGATTTTCCGGATTGTTGACTTGATTGAATGCTAATTGCTTGGCATATCACTAAACAGTTGGAGAGATAATCGATGAAAATTCGCCCGTTGCGTGATCGCGTGGTCGTTCGTCGTGAAGAAGAAGAGACCACTACTTCTGGTGGTATCGTGCTGCCAGGTTCTGCAGCCGAAAAGCCTAGCCAAGGCGTGATTGTTGCCGTGGGTGATGGTGCGTACTTAGATAATGGTGAAAAGCGTCCTTTGGGCGTTAAAATGGGTGACAAAGTGATTTTCGGTAAGTACGCCGATTCCAATACTGTAAAGGTTGACGGTGAAGAACTGATAGTTCTATCCGAAAGCGACATTTATGCGGTTTTAGAAGCTTAAAAAAGCAAGGTACTGATCTCTAATTCAGTGCTTATTGAAGCTGTTTTAAATTCTTAAAGGATCATACATCATGGCAGTAAAACAAGTTAAATTTGGCGACGAAGCTCGCAAAAGCATGCTGGAAGGCGTCAATATCCTAGCTGATGCTGTAAAAGCAACTTTAGGGCCTAAGGGTCGTAACATTCTACTAGAAAAATCCTTTGGCGCACCTAGCATCACTAAAGATGGTGTTTCTGTAGCTAAAGAAATTGAGCTGAAAGATAAATTTCAGAACATGGGTGCTCAACTGGTTAAGGAAGTAGCTTCTCAAGCTAATGACCAAGCTGGTGATGGTACAACCACTGCTACCGTACTGGCTCAATCCATTGTAAATGAAGGCCTGAAGTATGTTGCTGCTGGCATGAACCCAATGGATTTGAAACGCGGTATCGACAAAGCGGTTATTGCTGTCGTTGAACAGCTAAAGTCTATGTCTATTGCTTGTGAAGACAGCAAGTCTATTGCTCAAGTAGGCACAATCTCTGCTAATGCTGATGAATTGGTTGGCCAAATTATTGCTGAAGCCATGGAAAAAGTAGGCAAAGAAGGTGTTATCACCGTCGAAGAAGGATCTGGTTTAGAAAATGAATTGGATGTAGTTGAAGGTATGCAGTTCGATCGCGGCTACCTATCTCCTTACTTTATCACCAACCAAGACAGCATGTCAGCAGAGCTGGAAAACCCTTTCATTCTGCTAGTAGATAAGAAAATTTCTAATATCCGTGATCTGCTACCAATATTGGAATCAGTTGCTAAAGCCAGCAAGCCTTTACTGATTATTGCTGAAGATGTAGAAGGTGAAGCGCTAGCCACTTTGGTAGTAAACAACATGCGCGGCATCGTTAAAGTAGCTGCTGTTAAAGCGCCGGGCTTCGGTGATCGTCGTAAGGCTATGCTACAAGATATTGCTATCTTAACAGGTGGTACTGTTATCTCCGAAGAAGTTGGCCTGTCTCTGGAAGGCGTAACTATCGAAGATTTGGGTTCTGCTAAGCGCATTGTCATCAGCAAAGAAGATACTACCATTGTTGACGGTACTGGCGTACATCAAGACATCACTGCTCGTGTTGAGCAAATCCGTGCTGAAATTGAACACTCTTCTTCTGACTATGACAAAGAAAAACTTCAAGAGCGTGTAGCTAAACTGGCAGGTGGTGTTGCTGTCATCAAAGTTGGCGCTGGTAGCGAAGTTGAGATGAAAGAGAAAAAAGCACGCGTAGAAGATGCATTGCATGCTACCCGCGCAGCTGTTGAAGAGGGCGTTGTTGCCGGAGGAGGCGTTGCTCTAATTCGTGCATTGTCTAACATATCTGTTGATACCATCAATGCAGAGCAAAAAGCCGGCGTAGAGTTGATTCTACGTGCACTAGAAGGACCTGTTCGTCAGATTGCTTCTAACTCTGGTGATGATGCATCTGTTGTTGTTGATAAGGTTAAGTCCGGTGAAGGCAACTTTGGTTACAATGCAGCCACTGGTAAATTTGGTGACATGATTGAAATGGGTATTCTAGATCCAGCTAAAGTAACACGTAGTGCACTGCAAGCTGCGGCCTCTGTTGCTGGTCTGATGATTACCACAGCAGCAATGGTTGCTGATGAGCCAGAAGATAAAGCGCCTGCTGCTGCACCTGATATGGGTGGCATGGGCGGTATGGGTGGTATGGGCGGTATGATGTAATTTCATACCAGAGATGGCTTAACCGCTATCATTGCCATGCTACGCTAACGAATAAACCTGCATTTTTTGCAGGTTTATTCATTTTTAGGTAGTAGGTTTGATCTGGCAAGAGTTTTCCGGACATTTTTTTACGCGGCCTCAGCAATTTTCTGTTCATATTTGAAAGGTGCTAGGTAGCCATTGCCAGAGTGTTTTCTCTGGCGGTTATAATAGACCTCAATATATTCAAAAATTGCCTGCTTCGCCTCTTCCCTTGTCTGGAAGTCTTCATGGTGAACAAGCTCAGCTTTAAGCGTATGGAAAAAACTCTCTGCTACCGCATTATCCCAGCAATTTCCCTTACGACTCATGCTACAAATAAAGCCATTATCTTTCAGCAATTTCTGATAGCTCTCCGAGACATACTGGCTGCCCCTGTCACTATGTACCAGCAGCCCTTCTGTTGGCCTCCGCTTCCACATAGCCATTATCATAGAGTCAGTTACCAACGATGCTGTCATTCGGTCTGTCATAGACCAGCCAATCACAGCCCTCGAATACAGATCAATGAATACGGACAAGTACAGCCAGCCCTCTCGGGTGTGAATATAGGTAATGTCTCCCACGTATGCATCATTGGGCTGCTCCCGTTTGAAATTACGGTTTAGCAGGTTATCAGCACTGGCTTGTTGTGGCAGGAGTCTGTTATTGCCTTGAATTTGCGCCTGATTTTGCAAACAATGCCTTCCTCCTTCATTAGGCGACTGATTGGTTGACGGCTGACGTTTTTACCCTGCTCAGCAAGATCGTCTTTTATGCGGCGCTCACCATAACGTTGGCGGTGTTTTTCATGTATCGCGGGAATATCTGCCTTCAAAGCACGGTCTTCCTGACTTCGGTTCGATTCTGGACGAGAGCACCAGTCATAAAAGCCCGTGGTGGATACAGACATAACCCGACACATGGAAGTCATACTGAAGCTCTCCTGATTGTCCTTGATGAACTGGAATCTCAGAGACTTTCTCTTGCAAAGAAGGCTGCCGCCTTTTTTAAGATAGCGTGCTCCTCTTTGAGTGTTTTCAGCTCTTTACGCAAACGTTTCACTTCATCATACACATGCTCATCATTTTTTCTGGGCTGATTAACCACCTTCGGGCGGTGGTACTTTGTTATCCAAGTATGAAGGGTGTTGATATTAACCTCGAGCTCCCGAGCAATCTCAGTCACTGGCTTATCTGACTCAACTGCCAGCTTCACGGCAGATTCCTTGAACTCAGCAGTATAATTTTTTACTTTCTTTTCCGACATGCGACACACCTTAATAGGGTTGTAAGATTACACTTGTTTGTGTGTCCGGAAAACTATAACCACTTCAGGTTAGATATATGGGTGAGCATAAATATAGCTGAAGTCTAATGAAATAATCATCGTGCGTGTGTTTTAAAACAGTTCATCGATATCACAATGATACTGTTATCGCTTTGTCTTTACCTATGCCCCTTTTTCTATAGGGCTCATATCCAGGTAATATAGCGGCAGAGATTCAAACGCATGGTCAGAATATATTATGGCATATTGGATAGTGTTTCTTTTGTGGGAGGTATCATTACCCATCACAACGACAGACTGCTTTGATAGTTTTTAGTATCATCCACGGATAAAAAACGTCACTGTCCATATTGCATGAAAACAAACTAGCCATCATCTCGGAAGCTTTCAACAACAAAATAGGTAGTTAGGCTCTAGAATACGGTAGAATGATGAGTAATAGCAGGGCTATTGCGATGAGCTCCGACGCAGTGTTCGTGTTCGGATAGTCAGCGCAATAGCGTAGTTAGAAAGTGCTATGTCATATAAAAATTATGATGTTATCAGACTGTTTGTACTTTTTTTGGTTAATTCTTTAATAAGAAAAATACAGAAAACAAGCGTGATAACAGTTTTTCCCCAAGCCCACATCCCCGGCGTAATTAACTGGACATATTTAGCAAAAGGAAAACTCAATACTAATGCCCCTATAAATAACTGGTGCTTTATATTCGGACAGCGGTATGTAAATACTGCAAGCCAATAGCCGATAGCAGGTGCAATTAATGCAAAACTATTGGTTTCTGTACGAGGATTGAATAATAACAGGTAACAAGCTGAAAAGGCATATAAATAGTAACCAGCCATTGTTATGGAATGATGTTTTCTCGAAAAATAAAGCGCATATAGCAGCACAATACCGATAACAATACGTGAAACTAGCTGAATTGAAGATGGAACCCAGAAGTCAAAAACTTGGGGAAATATAGCAAAGAAATGCGCCCAATTTGTTTTATAACCTGATTCTCCAAAAGAAAGCGCTTGCTGTAGCATGGTTATAAAACCAATATGTTGCTCAAGCGTGTAGTCATATCCTTTTAAAAGTACAGGTATGCAGAAAGCAAAGGCAAAACCAATCAACACTCTCCACCATAGTTTGAAATAAAAAAATGCGACTAAAAGAAAAAAGATTAAAAATACAGGCTTAGCAATCAAGCCTGCAATTAATAGGAATGCAGTAACTCCCCATTGCTTATTGATAATAGTGATAACAGTCCAGAGCATAATCCCAACTTGAATAATTGTTGCCTGACCGTTTCTAAACGTTGTAAAGCTAATAATAAGCATAACAACAGACAGTATGAGGAAAAAGCTTTTTTCATTAGGCTTGGCAACTATTCTAGAAAAGAAAAATAAACTGCTGACTAAAACAATAAGCTGAATAAGATTCCACACTGTTTCTGTATAGGCAAGATGTGCAGGCAAAAAACTAAACAACATGGCAAACTGTGGTAAATAAAGATACCCTTCTGGGCCCGCATATAAACTAGTATTATCAAGCCAGCGATTAGCACCATCTAGATAATTAAAAACAACCGAGCCACCGGGAAAATAAAGGCTATCAATAACTAGTCCAATCGCTACAGCTAACCAAAGTAGCAGTGCAGCCTTATCTTCTGAAGATAAATCTTTCACCTTTGAAAACGAATTAATTCCATTTCTAATAAGCATCCACAAATTCCTATCTTACATATTCATCTACCAGTTTTAGCATAAAAAGTTTAATAATTAAAAAAGATAAATGAATAGAATATAGCGATAGAATTAATTACTTGCTGATATACTGAGACAAAAAATATCTTTTATCTCAGTATAATATGCGAGTCTTATTGGCTGGTTTGGTTACCGGCATGACTAAATAGCCGCTGTAACAGAAAGAGGGAAAAAAACACTCCCATCACGGGTTTCCACCATGCCCACATCCCTGGCGTTAATAGCACGATATATTTTGAAGCAATGAATCCTAGCACAAAAAACCAAGTAAATAGATGATACTTAATATTATGAAATCGATGCTTTGATATTGCTACCCAATAACCAATGGCGACGGACAGTAAAACATAGTCATTAGTTTCATTTCGAGGGTTAAATAACATCAAATAGCAGGTTGCTAATGCATATACATAGTAGCAGGCAATATATCTAGGGTATTTTTTACTGGCATACCAAGCCAGTAGTAGCGTTACAGGTGCTAGTATAAGCCGAGTGATGTGTTGAATTTCAGGTGCGACAGAAAAACCAGCTACCTGAGGAAAAATTGCAAAGAAGCTGGCCCAAGTCAATTTAGGACCGGTTTCACCATAGGTAATTGCCTGCTTTAGCATGATCAAAAAGCTATGATACTGGTCAAGCACATAGGTAGGGCTTTTAAATAACATTGGGGCAAAAAAAGCGACCACTAGTCCTACCAATAGACGCCAATATAAAGGTTTATTGAGTATGCCGGCGAGCAAATAAAAAACAATAAATGTGGGTTTAACAATTATCCCAAACGTCATGAATGCAGCAGCTTTATTCCATTGTTTTTCAGCAAGTGCCACCGTGCTGAGCAGCATCACGCCAAGCAACATAATATTGGCTTGTCCATTTCGAAAGCTGGCAGTGCCAATGCAAACAACAACAACGGATAAGAGTGGAAAAAAAGATTTTTCTCCTGATGCTTGCATTGCTCGAGCAAAACTACCTATGCCGAAAAGTAGCACAATAAGCTGAGTTAAGCGCCAAGCTGCCTCTGATGCCCATGCAGGCAATGGAGAATAAATGCTGTATAAGCAAGCAAACTGGGGCAAGTAAAGAAAACCATTTGGCCCAGCATATAATTTGTCACCGGCAAGCCAGCGGCTAGCTCCCAAAGTGTATTCATTTGCAACAGTCGTGCTATATGTGCTGGCGATACTTTTTAATACCATCAATATGGCAACCAGAACCCACATCCAAGCAGCTGCTTTTTCAGCTCGAGATAACAACTGCCAGCGCTGATAAAGTGATAAACGATTTGTATTTAGTACCATAACTACCACTACTATATGGTTTAAGCTCGACAACGAAGAAAAATAACAGGGCAGCACATTAACAGGTCGTTTGTTGCAATGCCAATTCTCTTTTATATGGGCATAGTAAGGAGGATAAATCTAGGCATGATTGAACGCAGTTAAGGTATGTTTTTATTACAGATCACTTGATTTAGCTACTAAAAACCGTATGACTGGCACTGTTGCAAAGTGATATCCGGATATATACCCATTACACCTCAAGATGCACATTTTCTCGAAACTTACTCCTTAAAATGAAGGGTTATAGCCAAATAGAGGTGAGCTTCTTGAAAGCGTTTGAGTATAGTTGTTATGCTTTAAATATTTTCTCTGCATAAGGCATCGCTCATGGCACAGCTGGCGGCTAGATGAAACATATATTAAGATTGCCGGAAAGTGGTGCTATCTTTATTGTACTGGTCAACTAGAACCGGACACTTTTGTTTGAGATTTTTGTCGATACTTCATCCTGCCTGACTTCCTTGATAATAAATTTCATATTCAATTGGAGAGCGATCCTCATTTGCCGTATGCAATCTATGAAGGTTGTAGTACTTCATGTATGCCACAACATCTTTTTTCATATGTTCCCGCGTAGGTTGAGCTACCTTAAAAATCCAGTCATGCTTTAAGCTCCCAAAAAACCGCTCAACTACAGCATTGTCCCAACACGCTCCAACGTCCCCCATGCTTGCACGAATACCATAGCCAGACAGCAGTTTTCGGTATCGCTTACTAGTATACTGCGATCCTCTATCACTATGAAAAACTAAGCCTTTAGGTGGCTGACGAGTATTGTAAGCTTTCACCATAGCAGCTCTAACCAGAGCCGTTGTCATCCTTTTATCAATGTGCCAGCCAATAATACGGCGAGAGAATAGATCCATCACAATTGCAAGGTAAATCCAGCCTTCAGCTGTTTTTAAATAGGTCACATCACCAGCCCAAACCTGATTTGGCCCTGCAGGGTTAACATTCTGATTGAGTAGATTGTCAGCAACAGCATCGCTGTGTTTCCGTTTCGTAGTCACCTTATAGGCTAAGCGCTGCCTGACCTTTAGGCCTAGCT
>JAQYUY010000143.1 GCA_028728195.1 Endozoicomonas sp. (ex Botrylloides leachii) | reverse complement strand
AACAATGCCTTCCTCCTTCATTAGGCGACTAATTCGTTGACGGCTGACGTTTTTACCCTGCTCAGCAAGATCGTCTTTTATACGGCGCTCACCATAACGCTGGCGGTGTTTTTCATGTATCTTGGGAATATCTGCCTTCAAAGCACGGTCTTCCTGACTTCGGTTCGATTCTGGACGAGAGCACCAGTCATAAAAGCCCGTGGTGGATACAGACATAACCCGACAAATAGAAGTCATACTGAAGCTCTCCTGATTATCCTTGATGAACTGGAATCTCAGAGACTTTCTCTTGCAAAGAAGGCTGCCGCCTTTTTTAAGATAACGTGCTCCTCTTTGAGCGTTTTCAGCTCTTTACGCAAACGTTTCACTTCATCATACACATGCTCATCATTTTTTCTGGGCTGATTAACCACCTTCGGGCGGTGGTACTTTGTTATCCAAGTATGAAGCGTGTTGGTATTAACCTAGAGCTCCCGAGCAGTCTCAGTCACTGGCTTATCTGACTCAACCGGCAGCACTACCAACTAGTGTGCTTCATGACCTTGTTGCTCGGGGTAGCTATTGAGATCATGTTCGCGGTACTCTTCTTTATCGCGAGTTAGCATGATGACCGCACCATCAATCAGGCTTGTGCAAGCATCATGAACATGAGCACTATCATTAAGCAAAGAACTGGCCATATAAGAATCAACTTGCTCCGAGCGTATCAAACTGTTTAATGCGCTATGGGTTTGCTGATCTTGTTCTAACAACTCAAGTTTAAGTTGCGCAGCGTGTTCATGAATGTGGTCATAATTTCTTTTAACACCTAGTATATCAACCAGTTTTAATACGGAAGCAAGGCAGAGTCTTAATTCATTATATTGATGCCTGATTTGCTCATTATCAGACTCAATATAAAGACCCATATTTTTATAGATATGCTTTACGTGTTTTATCGCTTGCACAAAATTACGGCAGGCAACTTTTAAAGCAAAAAGTTCTTGTGCTTGTTGTCTAGGCAGCGTGCCTTCTATAGCGCTACCAAAGTGAATAATATCGGCATAAATACCCTTGATATGGCGAATATACAAACCTTTTATGGACCAAGATTGTTCTCCTCGCTGCCAATTTTCAACTAGCTCGGTAAGATTATCCGTCGCCCTCAGTTGTTCGCCAGAAAAATAAATACCATAGCAAATTAACTCTAGTGTATTGCGATATAGCCTGCTGCATTCTTTAGTCATTGCTCTCATGGCCGCATCAGGATAAGTCATAACGGCTGAATTAAGATAAATAGCTCGTTCCATGAGGGACTTATCTACCTTAGCAAGATTAAGAGGCTCTTTACTGAAAGAGTCAGTAAAGAGGATATTCAGCTTCCTAACCATGAGTTTAATAAAAGGTAGAAGCGTTATAATACCGATGATATTAAACAGAGTATGAAAAATTGCCAGTTTCAGTGTGAAGTGATTTTCAGCAATGCCCATTAATATAGCAATGTGGTCAACAATAATTGTCAGGGGTTGCAAAAAAACAATAGCAATACAAGCTGCAATAACATTAAAAGCAAGGTGCGCTGCTGCCAAGCGTTTTCCCTGAACATTTGCACCAATAGCGCCAAGAATAGCAGTAACTGTTGTACCTATATTGGAGCCAATTGTAATAGCCAGTGCGTTATCATAACCAAGCTGCCCTATAGCAAGGGCAGAAAAAACCAGCACCATAAGTGCATTGGTTGATTGCATAATTACAGTGGCAATAATACCAATGGCAGCATAGACAATAACCCCCTGAAAGCCCTCAATATGAAATTCAGCCAGATTTATAGCGCTTTGAAATGCATCAAACCCCTCTTTCATATAATGAATGCCAAGAAAGAGGAAGCCAATGCCCATTAAAATGGCTCCCATTCCTCGCGAGTGTCTTTTCTTACGGGTATTTAAAATTAATCCGAAAACCAACATAGGCGTAGCATAAGAAGATAAATCCATGCTTAAACCAAATAAAGCTACCAGCCAAGCGCCGGTGGTACTGCCAAGATTAGCTCCTAAAATAATTCCAACGCCTGTTGTAAGTCCAATCATGCCAGCGCTTAAAAAAGAAATAACAATAACAGAAACAAGCGAACTAGATTGTAATAATGAGGTGGTAGTAAAACCAAAGCTAATGCTTTTCCATAAGGTATCCGTTGTTTTTTTAAGAATATTTTCTAGCAGCCCGCCAGTATATAGCTTGAACCCTTTTTCAAGGTAAATCATACCTAACAAAAAGATTGCAACACCGGCAGCAATAATCTTGAACTCTGAGCTTTGCCAGAATCCATAGATTAGGAGCACAAAAATAACGGGTAGAAATAATTTATTCAGCATGCTAATAAAAAGCATCCCTGAGGTAAAAAGAGCAATTCTACGTAACTTCTTGCTTTATATAAAGGTCACTTACCTCTCTCAAAGCAAGCATCGAAAAGAGGTGGCCTGTAGCAAGACATATCGGCATAGATAAACAGGGGTTTATCTACTCCCTAGAAAATCTCTTGTTAATTAATCACTGAACCAACAAACAATAATGAATAAAATAGCAAGCTTTTCACAACATAAGACAATGATATTTAGTCATAAATATAAATAATAGTACAGGCAAACGGAAATTTTTTACGCGTAACCAAAAGCAAACACATGATATCTATTTAGTTTATCAGGGCTTTATTATTAATATATCGATTAATAAATCTGTAAGAATATGGAGTTATAATTTATCAAACTACAAACTTGAATGATTATAAATATACTGCTATTTTTCCTATCAAAACAAGTCCCCGTCTATTTATTGTATCTTCAGCCTACAAGATACGAAGTATTTTTTTATGAGAAGGTGTCAAAAAAAGTTATAAGTAAGCTAGCGTTAGACATAAAGCTGCTGCTTTAGCCTAAAGGGCGAGGATAATAAAACGTATAGATTGTAGCCATATAAAAAATAAATGGTATTTACTAGGAGCAAATAAGTGAATATTTTTGAAGAAGTAATATCGAGATTGAATAGCAAAGCCAACATAAGATCATTATTCAATGATGTCCACACAGATGACATGAAGAAAATGATTAACAGATTAAATAGTGTTCTGGATGAAAAAATAAAAACAAAAGATTTAGAAATAGAAAAAAGAAAGAAAAAGAAAGAAATGATAAATAAGATACAGAAAACTATGAAGGAAAATGGGTTATCACTTGATGATTTTTATGATGAGGACAGCGACCTGCAATCTATTTCTCGAAAACATTCAAAGAAGAAATATTCTTTTGAATATGTAACACCAGTAGGTGATACCGTCTACTGGTATGGCGCAGCAGTTGGTCGAGTACCCAAGCCATTTCAACACTACCTTGATAAAACGGGGAAAAAGAGGATGGACTGTATTGTTGTCAGTAATACCAGTGACGGTGAAGAAAAGAAAAATGAGAATTAAAATAGATTAATTGCCAGCCTTTATTAAAGGAATGAGCATAATAAAAGCGAATTAAATTTACTACTTTATTTATTTCCATGCTATTTTAATGTAAATTCTAACGAATTAACGCCCCCTCAATTAGCAATGATGCGGGGTTCATTATTAATAGCAAGCATAACAAGATAGTAAAAAATACAGCAGATATAATACAAATATTGATAAATTTATAATGAAACTTAGGAAATATTTTTAAAGAGTATTTTTATAGTTGGAATTTCCTATAGCATTATTCATTCTTTAGTAAGCACTATAAAGAATATAATTAGTATTAAAGAACAAGCTACTTCGCCTTTCCTTATGCCCAAATCGAGCTGATTAGGTCAATAAGAAAGACCGACAATTATCGTTTTTTAGTACTCAAACACGAATTAAAGGTCTAGAATAGCTGCCATTTATATCTAACCGATATCATCAGGAGCTTTGGTTTTATGACATCTCGCCGTGAACGTGCTAATGCTGTGCGCGCTTTGAGTATGGATGCTGTCCAGCAGTCCAAATCGGGTCATCCTGGGGCGCCCATGGGCATGGCCGATATTGCTGAAGTGCTATGGTGCGACTATCTAAAACACAATCCAGTTAATCCTAACTGGGTTGATCGTGACCGATTTGTATTATCTAACGGCCATGGTTCGATGTTGCTGTACTCTTTGCTGCATCTATCAGGTTATGATCTGTCCATAGAGGACATCAAACAATTTCGCCAGTTGCACGCAAAAACGGCAGGCCACCCTGAACACGGTTATGCGCCTGGTATTGAAACCACGACAGGTCCTTTAGGGCAAGGAATTGCTAATGCTGTAGGCATGGCTATAGCCGAAAAAACACTGGCCGCTCAATTTAACCGCAACGGCCATGAGATTATCAACCATAATACCTATGTTTTTTTAGGTGATGGCTGTCTTATGGAAGGTATTTCTCACGAAGTTTGCTCTTTGGCCGGCACTCTGGGGCTTGGTAAGTTAATTGCCTTCTATGATGATAATGGCATATCTATTGATGGCAATGTTCAAGGCTGGTTCACAGATGATACTATTCAGCGCTTTGCAGGCTATCACTGGCAAGTCATTCCTGAGGTGGATGGTCATGATCCTGAAGCCATTAAAGCCGCTATTGACATGGCTCATGCTGAGAAAAACAAGCCATCACTAATTTGCTGTAAGACGATTATTGGCTTTGGTTCACCCAATAAAGAAGGTAAAGAAAGTTGTCACGGCGCACCTTTAGGTGATAAAGAGATTAAGCTCACACGCGAGCGCCTAGATTGGCCCCACCAACCATTTGAAGTACCTCAAGATATTTATGGCGCATGGAATGCCAAAGAAAAAGGAGCAACTGGCGAAGCGAGTTGGAATAAAAAATTTAGCGCCTATGCGACTGATCACCCTCAGTTAGCCGCTGAATTAGAGCGGCGATTAAGTGGCAATTTGCCCATTAACTTCGCTAAAGAAGCTGATGCTTACATTAAAGCGTGCCAAAGAGAAGGCGAAAATATTGCTAGCCGTAAAGCTTCTCAGAATGCACTTAATGCCTATGGGCCTTTACTTCCAGAGCTGTTGGGTGGCTCTGCTGATTTAGCAGGTTCCAACCTAACACTATGGAGTGGCTCAAAAGGCATCAGCAAAGAAGATGCTAACGGTAATTATCTATATTATGGTGTTCGTGAATTTGGTATGAGTGCTATCATGAACGGCATTACTCTGCACGGAGGCTTTATACCTTATGGCGCCACCTTCTTAGTATTTATGGAATATGCCTGCAATGCAGTACGTATGGCGGCACTTATGAAACAGCGCAATGTCTTTGTGTACACTCATGATTCTATCGGATTAGGTGAGGACGGGCCTACACATCAACCCGTCGAGCAGCTGGCGAGCTTACGTATGACACCAAATATCAATACATGGCGTCCATGTGATACCGTTGAGTCTGCCGTTGCTTGGAAGCAAGCCATTGAGCGCGCTGATGGCCCCAGTGCTCTGGTTTTCTCTCGTCAGGGATTGCCTTGTATTGACCGCACTGACCACCAGCTATCTGCTATTGAGCGCGGAGGCTATATTCTAAGAGACTGCGAACATACCCCAGAGCTGATTTTAATAGCAACCGGATCTGAAGTTCAGCTGGCAGTCAGTGCAGCTGCCAAAATGGGCAAACAAGGCCGTCAGGTGCGTGTCGTTTCCATGCCTTCAACAGAGGTATTTGATGCGCAAAGTGCTAAATACAAGCAGACGGTACTCCCTTTAGAGGTCTCTGCTCGCATTGCCATTGAGGCAGCATCTGTTGATTTCTGGTATAAGTATATAGGTCTTGATGGACGGGTTATCGGCATGACAACCTTTGGTGAATCAGCACCAGCGAGCGACCTGTTCCCCTACTTTGGCTTTACCGTAGAAAATATTATCGCATTAGCAAGTGAATTATTGAACGAATAAGACAAACCACCCTTGCGGTGGTTTATCAACATTACCACGATATTATCGTCGCCGCTTTGCCTTTATCTGTGCATTTTTTTCTATAAGGCTCATATCTGGAGGATATGGCGGCAGATATTCAAGTGTATGGACAGCATCTGTTGTGGCTGTTGAATATCGTTTCCTTTGTGGGAGGTTGCATTATCCATCGCAACGATAGACCGCTTTGGCAGTCTTGGAAGAAAGCCTATTAAATCAATGTCATTGTCAATATTGCATGGAAATAAACAAACAATAAACCAGATACTTGATAGTACAGTTCCTATGGCATTGACTCAAACCTTAGCCTTGTAAGGGCATGGCAACCCCCCCTCAGGGAAATGCCAAGCCATTCAACTCTCTCATATTGAAAAGCATCGGGGTAGTCTTGAATATCCTAACGTAGTTTATCATTAGCTATCTTTGTTTACTTTTTGCTATGAGATTTTTTGACTCAAAACCGCTCTACCTTACAGCAAGCCTTTATCAGCATAGCGCTACTCCATCCTTAACTAGCTTGTTAGCCATGTTGTACAAAATTAATTCCTTATATTAAACCCAAGTCTATTTGCAATACTGTACTCAGATATGCTGAACTTCATCTATTTCATATTCAACCTTACCAGAGGGTGTGTTAACAATAACAATATCACCTTCTTCTTTGCCAATTAGTGCTCGAGCAATAGGAGAGTTCACAGAAATTTTATTGTCTTTGATATCAGCCTCATCATCGCCTACGATTCGGTATGTTACTTCTTGGTCATCATTGAGATTGACCAACCGAACAGTGACACCAAAAATGACTTTGCTAGTTTTATTGATCGCCGTAATATCAATTACCTGCGCATTAGAAAGCTTCGCCTCAATATCCTTAATACGAGCTTCTACAAACCCTTGCTGCTCCCGCGCTGCATGATATTCTGCATTTTCTTTAAGATCTCCCAACTCTCTGGCTTCAGCAATAGCCTGGGATATTTTGGGACGTTCGACACTTTTCAAGTGAGCAACTTCATTGCGAAGGCTTTTTTCACCTTCAACAGTCATCGGTATTCGGTTCATCTGTTTTTACCTTGTTAAATACTCATAAACTAAGATTTAAATTCAACGCAACTTTGCAACAAACTGCTTAATATGCAAGAGGATCAGTCACCAATAGTACAGAATAACAGAGCAAGAAAAGGTGAAATTTGCACTTATTGATAATTAATGAACAACCAATTTTCCCTGTGTTTTAGCTGCATTTTGCTATCGCATATTTATTATTTCAAACCACGTTTCAATACCCTAAGGTAGAGAAAAAACCATCTCTTTTTCCTAGCATACGCAAGGGAACAAAAACGCTTGCTATACCCATTTTATATTCTATTGATATTATCTCACTGAAAAACGTGGAATGATGTCTGAAGGTTAAAAGTATAACCGCTTCAATGAATATACAGATGTTTAACTTCGGCGAAACACCGAGAATGAAGGTTACTTAACGGGTTTCTTGAGCAGTATCACTAATCTAACACGCATTTCGTGAGCAGTTGCTTTTATTGCTTCCGGCTCCAGTCCTCTATCATGACTCTTATTCGTCATGTCGAACCCTCATAATGATCGCTGCAACTATAATGTTTTTTTAGGCTTGCCACCTTCATAATGCAAAGACTACAGAAAAAATTAAAACCTGTGAAGACTTATAGTGCCTAAGAAAGCAAGTTTTCGTCAGGCTTACTACTTCTACACCGGTTTAATCAGTCGGTGCTTTCACAAGCTTTGGTAAATCCTGTAACCGTCTAACTACTTTTTCTGATCCGAATGCTATTGCCCGAGCAATAGCTTCTGCTCCGGCCATCGTGGTGGTATAGAGCACTTTATTACTAAGAGCAGAGCGACGAATGGTATGGGAGTCCGAAATAGCCTGATGACTGTCTGTTGTATTCACTACAAAAGCGATATCACCATTAACGATCATATCTGCCATATGGGGGCGCCCTTCTTTTACTTTATTCACCGCGGTCACCGGTAGTCCTGCCTCTTCAATGACTTTGGCCGTTCCTTTAGTTGCTAGCAGGTTAAAGCCAATATCCATTAGCAATCTTGCCAGCGGTGGAACGCCTCGTTTATCAAAATCACGCACACTAAGAATAACGTTACCTTTATTTGGCAGCGCCATTTTAGCAGCTAGCTGTGCTTTTCGATAGGCTTCAGGAAATGACTCACCTACTCCCATCACTTCCCCTGTTGATTTCATTTCAGGGCCGAGAACCGGATCAACGCCGGGGAACTTGTTGAATGGCAAGACGGCTTCCTTCACGCAATAATAAGGTGGAATAATTTCATCTGTAAAACCGATCTGCTTCAATGTTTTACCCATCATGACATGGGCTGCAATCATAGCCAAAGAGTGACCTATACATTTAGAAACAAAAGGCACAGTTCTTGAGGCTCTGGGATTAACCTCAATAACATAGATATCACCATCCTGAATCGCCAGCTGAACATTCATTAAGCCAACAACGCCCAGCTCTACTGCCATACAGGTTACCTGTCGACGAATTTCATTTTGCACTCTAGGGCTCAGACTATAAGGTGGAAGCGAACACCCAGAATCACCTGAATGGATACCCGCTTGCTCAATGTGCTGCATAATTGCACCAATAACCACCTGCTTACCATCGCTGATGGCATCAACATCCACCTCAACCGCATGAGTAAGGTAGCTGTCAAGCAACACAGGGCTATCGTTAGACACCTGTACTGCATCACGCATATAACACCGTAGCTGATTTTCCTTTTTGACAATTTCCATTGCCCGTCCACCTAGCACGTAAGAAGGACGAACCACGAGAGGATAACCTATTTCATTCGCTTTTTTTATAGCATCTTCTGGCGATCGCGCGGTAGCATTGGCTGGTTGTCTCAGCTTCAAGCAGTTAATCATTTGCTGGAAACGCTCTCGGTCTTCCGCTCGGTCAATGGCATCGGGGCTAGTCCCAATAATTGGCACACCTTCTGCCTCTAATGCTCGGGCCAACTTTAAAGGCGTTTGTCCACCATATTGCACAATCACTCCTAAGGGTTTTTCCAGCTCAATGATAGAGAGCACATCTTCCAGCGTAACAGGCTCAAAATAGAGGCGATCAGATGTATCATAATCCGTTGATACCGTTTCAGGGTTACAGTTCACCATAATGCTTTCAAAACCGTCAGCCTTTGCAGCCATCGATGCATGAACGCAACAATAATCAAACTCGATACCTTGGCCGATTCGATTAGGCCCACCACCTAAGACCATGATTTTTTTTTCATCCGTCGGTTTAGCTTCACACTCTTCTTCATAGGTGGAATACATATACGCTGTCGTAGAGGGAAATTCAGCACTACAGGTATCAACACGTTTATATACTGGCCGAACACCTAAACTCTGGCGATAATGACGGACATCGGCTTCCTCAACCCCCATCAATTCAGCCAGCCGAAGATCACTGAATCCTTGTTGCTTAAGACCAAACAGTGCGTCTTTGGTTATGTCAGTTAATTTCTGTGTTAATAGTTTTTTTTCTTTTTGAATCAAGTCTTCAATTTGCACTAGAAACCATGGGTCAATTTTACATGCATTGAAAACCTCTTCTACACTCATCCCTGAGCGAAATGCATCAGCAACGCAGTAAATACGATCAGGTTTAGGCGTAATCAGTTCAGCTTTGATTAATTCAATCGCATCATCTGCTTCTGAATTAATCATCGGATTAAAGCCGGAGGCCCCTGTTTCTAATCCCCGAAGCGCCTTTTGCACTGACTCTTGAAACGTTCGCCCAATAGCCATCACCTCACCAACTGATTTCATTTGGGTTGTTAAGCGGGCATCAGCCTGAGGAAATTTTTCAAAGGCAAACCTTGGAATTTTAGTAACAACATAATCAATGGCAGGCTCAAATGAGGCCGGTGTAATATTTCCAGTAATCTCATTCCGCAACTCATCAAGCGTGTAACCCAGCGCTAATTTCGCTGCCACTTTCGCAATAGGAAAACCAGTCGCCTTAGAGGCTAGAGCAGAAGAGCGAGAAACGCGAGGGTTCATTTCAATTACAACCATTCGCCCTGTTTCAGGACAAACTCCGAACTGCACATTTGAACCTCCTGTTTCAACACCTATTTCACGTATAACCGCCAAAGAGGCTTTGCGAAGTATCTGATATTCTTTATCAGTCAGGGTTTGAGCCGGTGCTACAGTAATAGAGTCGCCGGTATGAATGCCCATGGGATCAAGGTTTTCAATCGTGCACACAATAATGCAGTTATCATTTTTATCGCGAACCACTTCCAACTCATATTCTTTCCAGCCAATTAGTGATTCATCAATAAGTAATTCACTAGTCGGTGAAAGATCCAGTCCTCGCTGACAGATTTCTTCAAATTCATTACGGTTATACGCTATACCTCCACCGGTTCCCCCCATAGTAAATGACGGCCTAATAATACAAGGGAAACCTACCCTATCAAGCACCTTATTCGCAGATGCCATCGATGTTGCAATACCTGAACAGGGCGTGTCTAGACCAATTTTTTTCATCGCTTGGTCAAACAGCTCCCGATCTTCAGCTTTATCTATCGCTTCACGGGTTGCGCCTATCATAGTGACATTATATTTTTTGAGTACGCCTTTAGCCGCTAAATCCAGTGCGCAGTTTAGCGCTGTTTGTCCACCCATCGTAGGTAGAATAGCATCGGGCTTTTCTTGCTCAATAATTTTTTCAACCGTTTGCCATCGAATTGGTTCAATATAGGTAGCATCAGCCATACTCGGGTCTGTCATAATGGTGGCAGGGTTAGAGTTCACCAATATGACTCGACAGCCTTCTTCTCTCAGTGCCTTACAAGCCTGTGCTCCAGAATAATCAAACTCGCAAGCCTGACCAATAATAATAGGCCCAGCTCCTAGAATAAGAATGCTGTTGATATCAGTACGTTTTGGCATCTTTGTTCTCGTATCAATTCTGAAGTACAGTCTCTATCTATTATCTTTCAAACGACTACGCTAATCGCTGTATGACTTCACTCCATCCGAGCCATATACTGCTTATTTTTATTATGCTGTTTGAGCATGCCGATAAATCGATCAAATAAAGCGGCTGCATCATGGGGGCCTGGGCTGGCTTCTGGATGACCTTGGAAGCTAAATGCAGGCGTATCACAGCGCTCTATCCCCTGCAAAGAACCGTCAAAAAGGGATCTGTGTGTCGCCCGTAAACACGCTGGCAAAGAACTTTCGACAACAGCAAAACCATGGTTTTGGCTAGTAATCATCACCAAGCCTGTATCCAGCGCTTGCACTGGGTGATTGGCCCCATGATGACCAAATTTCATTTTTTCAGTTTGGCCACCACTGGCCAGTGCCAATAATTGATGCCCCAGGCAAATACCGAAAACAGGGGTATGCGTTGCTAAAATAGCTTTAATCGCCTCTATGGCATAGCCACAAGGTTCCGGGTCACCTGGACCGTTGGATAAAAAAACACCATCGGGCTTTAAAGCTAACACCTCTTCAGCTGTTGTCTGTGCAGGCACCACAGTTAACCTGCACCCTCGTTGGGCTAACATGCGCAGAATATTATGTTTTATACCAAAGTCGTAAGCGACCACATGCCATGCATACTGCTGCGGTTGACAATAATCATTCTCTTTAAGCGACCATTCACCTTCATGCCATGGGTAACGAACAGTGGTGGTAACCCTTTTAACAAGATCAACCCCTTTCAAACCAGAGAAAGCCTGAGCTTTCGCTATTGCAGCAGTCTTATCAATATTATCTCCAGCTATAATACAGCCTTTCTGTGCCCCTCTTTCACGCAAGATGCGTGTTAACTTTCGGGTATCAATTCCTGCAATAGCCACATTATTGTGGGCTTTTAAATATGCATCTAATGGTTGTTGATTGCGCCAATTACTGGCTGTTATCGAGAGATCACGAATAATAAGCCCAGCTGCATGAATGGTTCTAGACTCTTGATCCAGAAGGTTGACACCTGTATTTCCAATATGTGGGTAGGTCAACGTAACTAGCTGGTGAGAATAAGAAGGGTCGGTGAGAATTTCTTGATAGCCTGTCATTGCTGTATTGAAAACAACTTCACCACATGTTTCACCCGCAGAACCAATGGCTATCCCTTGAAAAATAGTACCATCTTCCAAGGCTAAAATGGCTGCTTTAGTCAACACCGTCTCCCATTATTGTAGCCAAAATCTACATGAACTTTTGGCAGCCAGTTTAGGCTACATTCATGCAATCTGTTTTAATTGACAGTATTTTTATAATAGAGTGCTCGCATTTATTTCATGCGGCTGTCAATACAACCATGATAGATAAAAATTTCAGGAAGTTAAGCACAAAGAATGAAAGTAGACAAGGAAGATCCCTTTCCAAAAGATAAGTGGCACTTAGCTTCTTGCAATGAAGCTGCTTTTTAACACCACCGATAATAACAGCTCAGCATGGTTTGTCTTACAACCCCAGCACATCTGTCATGCTATAAAAACCTGCCTGCTTTGTGGCAAGAAACTTTACTGCCCTTACTGAACCTTTGGCATAAATCATCCGGCTGCTGGCTTTATGAGTGATCTCTATCCTTTCACCTTCGCAAGCAAAAAGCATCGTATGATCGCCAATAACATCTCCGCCGCGCATAGTTGAAAAACCAATAGTTTCTCTTTTCCTTACCCCAACTTGCCCCTCCCTACCATAAACAGCACATTCTTCCAAGCTCCTATGGGTTGCTTTGGCCACGATTTCGGCCATTTTCAGTGACGTACCCGAGGGAGCATCGACTTTGCTGCGATGATGCATTTCAACTACTTCAACATCAGCCTCACCATCAAGCACTTTGGCCACAGTTTCAAGCACCTTAAAAACCAAATTAACTCCAGTGCTCATATTTGGCGCACACACAATCGGTGTCTTTTGTGATAAGACTTTCAATTGCTGTTGTTGTTGATCCGTCAGTCCAGTAGTACCAATAACCAATGTTTTTTTATGTTGAGCACATATCGCTGCATTTTCCATGGTATATGTAGGGCATGTGAAATCAATCACTGCATCAACTGTATCAATTACCTCTGCAAGACTAGTTGTTAGCGCAACACCCAGATTACCAGCACCGATTAACTCGCCGCAATCAATGCCCTGCAAGCCATTAGTTGTTGAAACAATACCTGCCGAAAGGGTTGTTTCATTGTCAGCCACCACTGACTCCATCAGCATACGTCCCATACGACCCGCTGCGCCGACGATTGCTACTTTTATCATTCCATTCCACCTAGCCAATGCCTTAAAATAAGTAATTCTATCGGCAATACCAGAAACAGCAAGCATTATAAGAAACCATTCGTATGCTTTTTGCCAACTGCAAAAGCTAATGAATAATCTATAAAAACATGAGCTGAGAACTGAATATGGATATTTTTAAAGCATTGAAAATGCTTGTGGATAAAAATGGATCAGATCTTTTTGTTACGGTTGGCCTCCCGCTGACCCTAAAGATTAATAATCAAATTCAGGCTATTACAAAAGAGTCCTTATCAACACAGCATGTTACAACCGCTATTAACGCTACCTTAAATGAAGATGAATGCGCAAAGCTCCATAATACCCATGAAAGTAATTGTGCTGTTGATATTGATGGTGCAGGTCGCTTCCGGATAAGTGCCTTTTATCAAAAAGGAGAGCCTGGCATGGTAATTAAACGGATTAATACTAAAATTCCCACCCTTTCAGAGTTAGGTTTACCCGCCCATCTTAGCGAACAAGCCAGTCAACCCAAAGGGTTAACTCTGATTACTGGGCCTGCAGGATCGGGCAAAAGCACAACAATGGCATCACTAATCAGTCATAGAAATGCTGCGGATAAAGGGCACATTATTCTTATTGAAGATCCAATAGAGTATGTTCACACGCATAACCAGTGCATCATTACCCAGCGCGATGTCGGGCTAGACACAGCATCTTACGAAAAAGGGTTAATTAATGCATTACGCCAATCGCCAAATATTATAGCAATTGGCGAAATAAGATCGCTCGCGGTTATGAAATATGTGCTTACTGCCGTAGAAACTGGGCATCACTGCATTGCCACACTTCATGCTAATAATTCCTATCAGGCGCTTGAACGTATTATCCACTTTTTCCCTTTGGAGCAACGTTCGCAAATATTGATGGACCTTTCTCTTAATATTAAAGCCATCATTGGCCAACAGCTTATTGAGTCAAAGGCACGGGATAAAATTTATCCAGCTGTTGAAGTTATGCTAAACAGCCCTACAGTTGCTGACTTAATCAGAAAGGGGGCGATCAGTGAGCTAAAAGATGTCATTACTAAATCAAGAGAACAGGGCATGCAAACCTTTGATCAATCACTATATGATCTATATGAGGCAGGAAAAATTTCCTATGAAAAGGCGCTGCTGCATGCCACTTCAGCCAATGACTTACGATTAATGATTAAATTAAAAGGCACACCACCGACGAGCGAAAAAGGCTTTGATACTGATGCCTTGTCCGTTTAAAGGACTACTACATAACTCAAAAATAAACCTATTTCTTTAGCAAAATACTTTCAACGTCAATTCCTGCAAAAGTTGAGGAGTTTATAAGCATCGGTTTGTGCAGGCCATCCCTATCAAATCGATAGTATAATAATCAATTTGCCTATTGCCGTATTTTAGCACCTATATAAACGTCAACAGCCATTAGCATAACCTGAGCGGTAATCAGGGTAATGAAATCGATAACCAGTCGACCTTATCAGTGCATTATCGCATCGTTTATTACCTCTGGCGGGTGGTGGGTTATCATTGTTGAGCGTGGTACCCTCCTTATTAGCAAGCCACTGAAGTACGTCATAAATAGGCGCTGGGTCATTATCAACACCTAAATACACTGGTTGAATCGGTAATTCCGCAGCAGAAATCATCAGCAGGTGCGCCAGAATGCCGGCGCAGTCATCTCGATGAATACGGTTGCCATACACAGGCGGTTCAGCATAACAACCTACTCCCTCTTTCGCCCGGTTCAATAGTCTTATCCGATCAGGTCCATAAATGCCACCAAAGCGAATTGCCGTAGATGGAAATGGCGCTTGTTTTAACAGGTTTTCCGCCTCAAGCATGATCTGCCCAGCGTAATTTTTTGGCTCAGTTGTCGATGATTCATTTACCCAGACACCCCCCGACTGATGATAAACACCCGTACTGGAAGTAAACAATATTCGTTTTGGCTGTTGATTTTCTTTTTCCAGCAGACATATCAGGTTATCAAGGCATTGTAAGTACGCCTGCCTGTAACTGGCCTCGGTGTGATCTTTGGCAGCGAGGCAATATATCACATAGTCAATAGAGACTGGCCATGAGTCAAATGTTTTAGCTATTGCCAAATCGCCTTGGATAGGATGAACACCAGCTGGCAATGCCTTCGTGTTCCGCCGCAAACCCCACACATCAACATCACCTCGGCTCATTAGCTGTCTTGCTAACTCACAGCCAACATACCCACAACCAGCGATAAAAACCTGTTTCTTTTTCATAGAAATTTTCTATTATCATTTGCCATGTGCGTTGAAAAAAGCATAATAACTAAATTGATACAAAAAGGTGTATACCAGAACCGATGACACTGACAGAGCTTCGTTATATCGTTACTCTTGCTCAAGAACAACACTTTGGGAAAGCAGCTTCCAAGTGTTTTGTCAGCCAGCCCACGCTCAGTGTTGGCGTAAAAAAACTAGAAGACGACCTGGGTGTTGCACTATTTGAGCGTACCCGAACCTCTGTTACCGTAACACCCATAGGTAAAAAAATTGTCCTTCAGGCGCAAAAAGTATTGGAAGCCGCTGCTACCGTTAAACAAATAGCCAGTACGGGATTTGATCAACTTAAAACCCCTTTGCGAGTAGGCACTACCTATACCATTGGCCCATATCTATTTCCTCACTTGATACCCCAGCTAAAAACCGCTACACCTAATATGCCGTTATATATCGAAGAAAACTTCACTGCAATACTGCGACGAAAGCTGCGGATAGGAGAGCTCGATAGCATCATTATTGCTCTGCCATTCACTGAACCTGATGTGCTAACCCAACCATTATATGATGAGCCTTTTCAAGTTCTACTTCCTGCTGGGCATCCATGGGAAGCCAGGCAGGCAATTAATCCACTAGATTTAGTGGATGAAGAACTATTATTACTGGGGGAAGGTCATTGTTTCAGAGATCAAATTATAGCAGCCTGCCCAGCTCTAGCACATAAAAAAGATAATGCTATCGAGCATGGGGGCATCGTTGCAGACACGCTTGAAACAATAAGACATATGGTCGCCTCCGGCATGGGCATCAGCGTATTACCACAATCAGCTATGATCAATAGTTTTTATGCTCCTGATGTGCTCTCTACACGTCCATTTCATTCGCCTGCACCGAGCAGGACCGTGGCATTAGCATGGCGTGTGAGCTTCCCAAGGCCAAAAGCGATTGAAGCATTATCCCAAGCTCTTAGGCTATGCTCTTTTTCTTAGTTAGCTAATACTGACAAAGATCATTCTTCTTTTGATTAAAATAAATAATCTTCTGATATCGCATAAGGAGTGACCCGTGTCTCAGCCGCTACATCAAACCCCTGTCACTGCACTAAAAGGTGTTGGTGTTGCTCTGGCTGACAAATTATCGAAACTGGGTATTTATACATTGCAAGATTTACTATTTCATCTCCCTTCACGCTATCAGGATCGCACACGTATTACTCCTATTAATCAGCTGACTCCTGAACATGACGCCGTATTTCAAGGAGCGGTTATATCCTTAGATATTGTCATGGGGCGAAAGCGCAGCCTCTTATGCAAGCTCAGAGATAATAGCGGTGTAATTGGCTTGCGGTTCTACCACTTCTCTATGGCACAGCAAACTAACTTAAAACCCGACACAATGGTAAGGTGTTTTGGTTCTCCCCGCAGAGGAGCCAGTGGTATGGAAATCTATCATCCAGAATATAAGATAATTAAGCCTAATGATTCCATAGATAGCGAAGAAACGCTGACACCTGTTTACCCAACCACGGAAGGGCTAACACAACAGCGCATTCGTACTTTATGTAAACAGGCATTAAGCTTACTTGACGGCGCTGCGTCTTTAGAGGAGTTGTTACCTGACTACATCAAAAATCGCCTTCAACTTGATTCTATGGCCGATGCAATCCGGTTATTGCACCAACCTCCAGCAGCCTTAGCGCTGACGCTTACTGGTGAAGGGCGACACCCCGCACAAAAACGATTGGCTTTTGAAGAGTTTCTGGCTCATAACCTGAGTTTGCAAAAAATACGCTTAAAGGTGCGCTCACAAACGGGGATTCCCATGAGTCCCCACCACACACTAACCAAGACATTTAAAGAGCAATTATGTTTTTCTCTCACTAGCGCGCAAGAAAACGTATTAGCTGAAATTAGCCAAGATATGAGTGAAATGTCTCCCATGCTTCGGTTAATCCAAGGAGATGTGGGTTCGGGCAAGACAATTGTTGCAGCAATGGCTGCATTGCAAGCAGTAGAAAATGGCTTTCAAGCTGCCATTATGGCACCCACCGAAATTTTAGCGGAGCAACATGAGCGCAATTTCCATGAATGGTTGAAGCCCCTAGGGATTTCAGTTGCATACCTATCAGGAAAAACTTCAGGCAAAAAGCGCAAGGCAGAATTGGCAAAGATTATTTCTGGAGAAGCTATGGTGGTAATCGGAACACATGCCTTATTCCAAGAAGATGTGCATTTTCATAAATTGGGCTTGGCTGTTATTGATGAACAACACCGTTTTGGCGTTCACCAAAGATTAGCCTTACGCCAAAAAGGCGAACAGACCGGGGGGCAGCCAGACCAATTAATAATGACCGCAACACCTATTCCTAGAACACTGGCAATGACTGCTTATGCAGATCTTGACTGTTCAATTATTGACGAGTTACCGCCAGGGCGTACACCGGTTAATACGGTTTTAATTAGTGATAATCGACGCAATGAGGTTATCGAACACCTAAGAAAAGCCTGCCTTGAAGGTCGGCAGGCTTATTGGGTGTGCACGCTTATTCAAGAGTCTGAAGCTCTTCAGTGCCAAGCCGCTGAAGTCACTGCTGATCTATTAAAAGAAATCCTAACTGATCTATCCATTGGATTAATCCATGGACGCATGAAACCCAATGAAAAAGAAACCATTATGGCTGCTTTTAAAAAAGGGCATATTAATTTACTAGTAGCAACGACAGTAATTGAAGTCGGCGTGGATGTGCCTAATGCCAGCTTGATGATTATTGAAAATCCTGAACGTTTAGGATTATCTCAGCTTCACCAGCTAAGAGGGCGAGTAGGGCGAGGCAATATTGCCAGCCATTGCCTGCTAATGTATCACGCCCCGCTGTCTCAGCAGAGCAAAGAACGCCTACTAGTCATGCGCAACTCGTCAGACGGCTTTGTTATTGCGGAAAAAGATCTGGAAATTCGCGGCCCTGGTGAAGTATTAGGTACTCGGCAGACCGGCCTAGTACAGTTCAAAATCGCTGATCTTGAGCGGGATAACGATTTGCTGGCTGAGGTGCGCTGGGCCGCACAGGCATTGATGCACCAAACACCAAATTTAGCTGAACCTTTGATGACTCGCTGGCTTTCAGGAAGTGAACGATATGCCAATGTATGATGCCTTGCGATAACCTAATAGAGCACTATCCGCATAAGGGGTCATTATATCGATGCAAATCTTTGTGCAAGTCATATTTAATAGTTACTGAGCATATAGTACCCATCATCTTTTCTAACTACATTATTGCGCTAGCCATCCGAACCAGCACTGTATTAGAGCTTTTCACAACAGCCCTGCTATTGATCATCATGCCGCCTTGTTTCGAAGTCCGACTACCCATGCTCATTACGATAGTTAGAAAGCAGGATTTGTATAATACAACCGAATTAGAATAATTCTTATAATAATGTTATATTATACCGTTTCAACAATTCTAACGCGCTGTACCTATGTCTTTCTTAAATAAGTTATCAAAAACTTTACTTTCTATTTTATTGGTCTCCATTTCGATGAACCTATGGGCTAATGAAACAAAGCCATTTACAGTTTTGGCTTCAATCAAACCACTACAGTTAATAGCTCAAGCAATTACTAATGGTGTCTCAAACACAGAGGTTTTATTGCCTGCTGGTGCATCACCTCACAGTTATAGCTTGAAAATTTCGGACCTAGAAAAAATTAAGCGTGCAAACGTTGTTCTGTGGATCGGTCCCGATATGGAGGCTTTCCTTACTTCTGTATTAAAAACTAGCGGAACAAAATCCATCGCCATGATGGATCTTCAAGGTATATCTAAAGGGGTAAACCATGATACGGATGACCACCACCATCATCATAAAGATTATAACCCCCACATATGGCTTGATCCCTCTAATGCGTTAGTTATGGCAAAAGCCATTAATGCTTATTTGCAAAAGATGGATACGAATAAACTACATCGACAGCAATACGCCAAGAACTTGCAGATCTTTGAGAAAAACCTAGCCATAGCGGACGAAAAAAATAAACAGTTGCTTGCAGATGTTAGAAAAAAGCCATTTTTTGTTTTTCATGATGCTTACAGCCACCTGCAAGATCATTATGGTTTAAATATAGTCGACTACTTTACAATCACCCCTCAGCAACAACCTGGTGCCAAACATCTAGAACATATCAGGCAGCAGCTAGAAAAAGCGGGCGCTTGTAGTATTTTTATAGAACCAGACTTTCGTCCTGCTTATATTAGCCGGGTGATTAAAGGTTTACCTGTAACCGTTAGCGTTCTAGACCCATTAGGTACGAATATTCCGCTAACAGCTAATGGATACATTGATTTTATTAATTCACTAGTTGCTACTATTCACAGATCACTTGCTCGGTCTGTTAATAACCCGTATCAGTTAGCCGCCTAATTTACACTCACCAATACAAATAAAGCCAATGTTAAATTGGCTTATTATTTCCAAAGGCTTGCCCCGGCCAAATAACCAAATAAAAAACACGTAATACTAAAAAAAGGAAGCAAGATAGCTAATGTTGTCACCCACATTTTCAAGCTACTATTTTCCTGCCTCAAATTCCACCGATCCCTACAAAAGAATTTATCATCATCATATTCGGTTGATAAGCCGCACTGCTCACAGGTTACCTGCCACATTTTCAACCCACCTACTTGTATATCCGCAAAATACGCTCGACCTTTACAACATGGGCACGGATTCATTTTCATGGTTAGCCTCCCTGCTAATGCATCTCGTAATTATCTAATAATTGCTCTTTATTCTTTCTGCTGTAATATTGATGATGACATTAAACGCAGTTTGAAAAACCTATATGGAACAAGAATCATGAGGAAGCGAAAATAAAAATTGGTCGTGAGGAGAGCATGCTATTTGCAACTTACCAAGGACAAGTTATTATTCAGATATGTTTATCACTATCACCTCTATGAGTGACCCTTAAAACTACCGATAATTGCGTTATATAAGCATATTATTCTCGTCATCAAGTAGGTGATTAGTATCCTTATCTTTCCTAATCTCTTCACGATAACGACGTCGATCTAGTAATTTATTTTGTACAGGAATAGGAAATTCTGTAAAACGAATAATTTCTTTATCAATCAAAATATCAATAACGTCTTCAAGCACCCGAATAAAATCGGCATCAGATGCCTCCATGATCTTACTGCCAATAGATGGATTTTTACTGAGAAAAGCATGCAGCGCTTTATCATTAAGGCTTATAGACTGCCATTCGCTAGAAATAGCCTGCTCAGCTACTGCCTGAATATTTCCCTGCTCGTCTCTGAGCACATATAGCATAAATTAGTCCTCCCTTGTCCTCTTAATATTGCACAGCTACTGACTGAAAAAAAGCGCCCTTACTAACAAATAATTTAAAAGGGTGCCTTTTAAAAGCGATATCCCCGATTCACCGGCAACTGTTTTAGTAGAGCTGTGATCAGGCTTCGACTCACGTCATATATACTTTCTCCTGCCATACCTTGATGAGAACCGCTAACATCCCAAAGCGTTGCACCAGAACCAACATCATTGACATACAAGCCAAGAGAAACATGAGCATGACCATCACCATCTATAAACCAATCTTCAATTTTTCCCCCAATTGCAAACCCTGCTGACACGCTATAGCCAATGCCATGACCAATCAATATGTCAGTGCCAACTTCTGCAGGTTCGCCGGTTATTTCAATGGGAGAGGCGCCCTGGTCTTGGTACAGTTCTGCGTATTTAATGCCTACAGAAGGTAATAAAACCGCAACCATTCTTTCAACCCGAGGGCCAACACCTGCGGCTGCAGATAAATTAATAAAAGGTAAAATACGCCACGAAGCAGTGCTTGGAAAGCCTTCACTATAAAGGTCAGAGATGCCTGACTGACAGCCTGATAACAAAAAAAAAACAAACAACCAGAAAGGAGTCTGTTTATGCCTGTGCACTTTTTATTACCTCTGAGTAGCTAAGCTTTAGCCATTGTAATGCCATCACAGCAGGCGCATTACAAATGCGCCCATCTAACACCATCATGTACGCTTTTTCAAATGAAAGCACGTGTACTTTGATATCCTCTCCCTCTTCATCGAGTCCATAAATACCGCCTGCTTTACTAGAGTCTACCGTGCCACAGTACAGCATTATTTTTTCATTAGCCCCTCCCGGGCTTAAATAAATATTGGCGATTGGGAACAGGCGCTCAACGCAGCAGTTTGTCTCTTCTTTTACTTCTCTATATGCCACATCTTCTAGTGCTTCACCAGGTTCTGAAATACCTGCTACCACCTCCAACATCCAAGGATCATCATTGCCCAGATAAGGCCCTATTCTAAATTGCTCAACTAGAACAACAGAATGTAAAACTGGGTCAAATAGCAATACTCCCACTGATGGACATCTTGTTATCGCTTCTCGCTCCAGCAATGGGCTACGCCCTCCATCAAAAAGACGATGCCGGAGTGTGTATTTTGAAAGCCTCATAAATCCATCAAAAAGCACCTCTTGCTTTTCAATTTGAACATCATCATTACCTAGTCCAGATAATTTCATAGCATGGTTGTCCGATACAATGCCTGACTTTCTATGTAATCATAAACAGAAGGGAATAATAATTGTTTCACCATCCTAGCCTTCTGAGCCTGTTTCGCGCCGCTTGCAATAACTTCACGTACCTTGCTGCTCCTGACCTTTATACGCTCATGTGCAGTATAAATTGTCCAACGTTGTTCTATTTCACGCGCTTTGTAAAATGTCTGCCACACATCAGGTATAGCATTATCAGGCCCGCGAATAAAGCTCAGGACAGCTTCTCCGCAATAGCTCTTTTCTAAAGCTTCCATTAAGTCAAAAGTATATATCGGAGATGCTTTATCTTTAGCAAGCAGTGTACTTTCTATCGCACAGATTTCTGCGGTGCAGGTTCCAAGAGATAATGCCCCCAGAAAAAGCTTCAACATTGTAATGCGATGTTTAAATGGCTGCATCTTCTTTGAAAAAGCATGGCAAGCACTGGGAACAAGCAAAATCTTGTCAAAAAAAGGGGCTGCTTGCTGCAAAACATCCCTGTGTCCATAGGTTGGCGGATCAAATGCTGAACCAAAAACGCCTACCCTTATTTTAGTCATTTGCATTACCCACCTATACGAATACTACCAAAGCAACCTATCACTAACGAGCAGTAACTAGAGCACCTGCGCCTTTGATCTGGCAGTCAATTCCCAAAAAGGACTTTCATATAAATACTGCGCAAGAGTGCCAGGAAGACTGTGTTTTGCATCCAGCATAATGAATCCTTTGCTCTCTTGGCACCCAAAAGCCGCCAATTGGTAAGCAAGAATAACCATTTCTGAACAGATAACATATTTAGGCGCAAAGTTTTCACTTTCTCTACGCCTATATTTGTCTAACCTACGTGATGCACCAGAGCCAAAGGCAGAGCTTCCCATAAATGCAGTTACCCCCCGAGGCATTGATGAAGAGAAACCCACTTGCTCGGTAGTCACGCTATCAAAGTCATCTTGGCGTGTTTCTCTAAATCCTCTTGACCAATTTTGGGCAATTTGAGCTGCTTTCAAAGCCACTGCTCTAGCGCACTTTAATCGAAAAAAAATAATCGGCCGAGATAGTTGCAGCTTGCTTGAATAAACGCCGTATTTATAAATGGAGTGCGTCACCCAGGGTGGATTGGAACCCACTATTACCGCATGCTTAACCCTGTATTTATTAGAACAAAAATAGATCCCTATGTCCCCAATGCTGCTATCATCAAGATTTCTAACTCCATTTTCAACAATAGGTATCTGGCGATAACTTTCTTTAGTGAAAGGCAAATAATGGATAAAAGACACAATACCATCTCCTGCTGTGTGAGTAATATGCTGGCGTTAGAAAATGCGGGGGGAATTCGTTATAATTGCTCTTCTCCTTTAATTAGTACCCATTGATGAGCAAAACAAACGATTCTGTACAGCGGTTCCTATTTGAAAAAACTGCTATCCGTGGCGAGCGGGTTTATATTAAGCATAGCTTTGCCCAAGCGCTTGCGTCTCACCTTTACACTCAGCCTATTCGGGTATTATTAGGTGAGCTAGTGGCTGCATCGGTGCTGCTTAGCACTTCATTGAAGTACGCTGGCATCATGACGCTTCAAGTTAGAAGCACCGGTTCATTGCCATTATTGATGGTCGAATGTAACCATAAAAACTCCTTCCGGGCACTGGCTCGCTGGCAAGGTGAAAACTCGCATCAAGCAGAGCAACCTATGCTGAAAGACGGCCAATTGGTGATCAGTATAGATCCAGAGCAGGGCAAGCGTTATCAGGGGATTGTACCTCTTAACCAACCAACACTATCGAAAAGCTTAGAACATTATTTTACCCAATCAGAACAGCTTCCTACCTATGTTTGGCTGGCAAGCGATGGTATTATTTCATCAGGCCTATTGATACAACAACTACCACATCATACTAATAATACACTCTGTGAAGCCCCTGAAGAGGACTGGTCAAGAATCATTGCGCTAACCAGTACCATTTCTGATGAAGAATTATTAAGTCTCAATACAGAAACCCTATTATATCGTTTGTATCATGAAGAGAATGTCAGGCTATTCGATAGCCAACCTGTAACATTCAAATGCACCTGCTCACGCCAGCGCAGCGCAACGATTATCAAGAATATAGGACAAGAAGAAGCACTCTCAGTATTGAGCGAACAAGGACAAATAAAGATGGATTGTCAATTCTGTAATCAGCAATACATCTTCAATGCTGAAGAAATTAAAACTATATTTGGCTGCGATTTAACTGGATGATCAGAATCAAATTATGCCTTAAAAAATAGCTTCAACCTTACCTTTTGCTGTAATCAACGCATCAATGACCTTGCCCGATGACCGATTACGCACCTGAATACGGTGTTTTAATTCACCGCTTTCAAGAGCTGTGCCCATCATCGATATCTGTAACCCTGCCTTGCTAGCCTGAATCGTTACACTTTCACCTTTTTTTATTAGGTATTGTGGTAAAAGATAACGAGACTCAATGACCTTTCCATTATTAATTGAACGATTTAGCGTTCGCCCAACTAGCATATGGATATCGGTATAAAACTGTCCTCTAAGTTTTTTCCACGGTACATCAATCTTTTTCAGATCAGATATCTTTAATGATTGCGCACGCATAAGATTACCTCGACTGACTACAACAGGGATAGTTACAGCAACATCTGCTATGCGATAGCTTCGATATCCATTGGCGCAGTCCATATTTACCCTGATAGTACCAATAGGTGGTCGGCTAGTTGCCATTCTAGAAAAATTTTCAGGTTTTTCACATGCCTTAATTTTTTTAGAATCATCTCTGATAGCAATAGTGTATTTCGCCTGTGGCCAGTCTTCTAAAAATAACTGAACATCCTGCTTAATTAAATCTTTTACTCGTTTATCTACCGATGTTTGCTGATTAGCTTCAGCTCTACTGACACAAGGAAGTACCAAAAAAGTTATTAAAATAGTCGATACCCATGATGCCTTTTTTTGAGACAACGCTCCATTAAATAGTCTCATTTCTTTTATCCTTTTCGTCTAGCAAGTGAATCTTCAAGCTCTAAGCGTTCCACATAAATTAAATGCTCTGCTTGTCTTTTCTCTTCTTTTATTAACAACCTCTCAATACCGCCAGCCATTACAATATTTTCTTTGACTTCCTTGTTAAGGTCATCAAGTCTAATTTTTTGCTCTTGAATACGTTGCGTTATTATTTTAATAATCCCACTTGTTAACGAAGAAAAATCATTAATATTCCAACAAATTATTGGCGTTAATTTATCACCTGTTTTTTTGTCACAATTCGATAAAGACTTTTCGATAAGTTGCTTATTATTTTTCAATTCAATAATTTTTTTATCTAACTCATAGGCTTCTTTTTCTAAAAGTTTTTTCTTTTTTTCTACCAGGGCATGATTTTTTTTCAATTGCTTAATATTCATTAGCTAGCTTCTGGTATAACGCTCTTTGGCTGAACCAGCTCATCAAGTTGACGGATACTGTCTGTAGCTTGCGTTTTTTCATGACTTGACTGCTTTAAAAAGTTATCCATTACTGGATTCAAATCAATAGCTTTATCGAGCAATGGGTCAACTCCCTTTTTATAGAGACCAATAGCCATTAAATCACGAGACTCATGGTACTTCCCATGGTAGCGACGAAAGCTTAGGGCGCTGTTATGGTGACTTTGAGACACCACATTAGTCATCACACGACTTATGGATTTTTCAATATCAATAGCTGGATAGTGTCCTCTTTCAGCAAGGGAACGACTCAAAATAATATGGCCGTCCAAAGCCGATCGCGCACAATCGACTATAGGATCATTCATATCATCACTTTCTGCCAAAACAGTATAAACTGCCGATATAAAACCACTTCCGATAGCCGGACCTGCGCGCTCTATTAATAAAGGGATACGACTGAAAACTGAAGGAGGAAAACCGCGCGAAGCAGGTGTTTCACCTGCTGCTAAAGCAACTTCTCGCAATGCCTGAGCGAAGCGAGACAGCGAATCCATTAATAACAGAACTGATTTTCCCTGATTACGAAAATATTCAGCTATACAATGACAATAAAGTGCAGCACGAACACGCCTGACAGGCGACTCATCGCCAGGAGATGCAATGACAACAGCCTGCTTGAGCCCATCAACACCAAGCGTTTTATTAACAAGTTCTCCAACTTCCCGAGAGCGCTCACCAATCAAACCAATCACTGTTACATCAACCTCTGTGTACTGCGTCATCATACTAAGTAATGTGCTTTTCCCAAGGCCGCTGCCAGCAAATAAACCAACTCGTTGTCCTTTACCAAGGGTCAATAAACTATCAATAGCTCGAATACCTACCATCAAAGGCTGACTAACAGGTTGCCGTGCCAGAGGGTTTAAAGGAGCTGGTGACAACGGAATAGACTCAGTAAGCAAAAGCGGGCGACCATCTAATGGTACGCCTAATGCATCAATTACTCGGCCTATCAGTTGGTCTCCTACGGGTACCCTGTAGCTGATAGGCAATGGCGTGACCTGATTGCCAGCAGCTATCCCCTCAATAGTATTCGACAGAGACATTAAAAAAAGATGTTTACCATTAAAGCCAACAACTTCAGCCTCTGTTTCTTCACCACTTTTCTGGATAATTTTACAAAGTTGTCCTACAGGAACCTTCAGACCAACTGCTTCCAGAAGCAGGCCACGAATAGAAATAATTTTCCCTGAAATTTTTGCGATAGGTACAGACTGTAAGCGACTTGATAAAGCGAAGCGGCCATTATCATCCATCTAAGCAGTTCCTAAAAAAAGTGGCTACGCCTCTGAGGGTTCAGAGGTTATCATGGCTGGCAATGACTCTTTTATAATATCCAGACACTCTTCTAATCTAACATCCATTTTTGCTTCAGCTTCAGAGTCTTTAGCAACAATTAAACAATCACCGGAGGCTATTTCACTCGATGGCATCATATGCCAATGGACGCCTAAATCAGGTACTATTCTGCTTAATAATTCCGCATCATTCTCGCTAACATGAATGACGTATTCCGACTCATTAGGAATGAGCATCAATGTATCTTTAATTACCCGAATAATGTGCTCAGGACTTGTTTGAATTTCCCTACGGAGGACTTGACGACACACTTCTTCAACAAGTGCTCCCAGCCAAGTAGCCATCTGTTCCTTGTTATTAACTGTTTGTGCTTGGATGCCTTGCATTTGAACTGCAAGTGATGACGCCAACTGCTGTTGGTTCTCAGAAATCTGATGTGTCTGCTTTAATGCTTGCTGGATAGCCTCATCAAAACCCAGCCTACGTCCTTCTTCATATCCTCTCTGGTAACTTTCCTTAGTAATATTTTCCAAGTGCTTTTCTACAGAGAAACCGGTTTCCTGATCTACTTGGCTCGCGCTCTGTTCTGATACGGTATCGAGTTCTTGTGAAATTGGAGAAAGCGGCGTAACATCTTCTGAAACCAGATCAGCATCATCACCAATACTTTCTTGATTTTTTGATTCCTGAGAAGAGCCAAAAAATTGAAATCGTTGATAGCCTATTGAGCCTGGCTCCCATATTTTAACCTTATTCTTCATCGCGCTATCCTTATCAGCTGAACAACTTACAGCGTTGGCTTAACTTTTGAAAAAAGGTTTACGGTACTTCTCGGACTACTCCCCCCCCATCGCCAAGTCGGCTTATCATTGCTAGCCGGTTCGGCTATATTATGTGCATGCACCCTTTTATATTTCGCAATAGCTTCATGGCTGTTCAAACCTGTCTGCGCTGTTGCTTCACTTACCTCAAGCTCTGGGGCTAACGAATTTTTCTTAAGCGTATTAGCCTCCTCTGCCTGTTGATTATCTTTCGTAACTTTTTTTTCATTACTTGTAACAAAGAACTGCGATCCATCATGAACAAGCATATTAAGTTGTTCTCTAAGTCTTTTTATACTGCCTTGAGCTACTGTTATTTTCTTAGAATGCTTTGGCACATCTTTTTCTTGCTTATTGCTTGCTGTGATTTTCTGCTGAAATCTTATTACTTTTTCAGGGTTTTTCCGGAGATGTCGATATGCAACAGCGCCTGCTTCTGAAAAACACCCTAACCGGCTAACATTATCAGAGGTTTGTTTAATCAGAGTAGACTCTGTATGATTTTCAGTCGATTCAGAAGGTTCTGCTGCTTTTATGCTGTCACCTTTGTCTTGTTGAGCGCTATTCATTTTAGTCAATGCATCAGTAGATTCTTTACTGTGATCTTGACTAATGACTGTAGGCTGAACTTTTTCTTTTATCATCTCCGTTAACTCGGCACGAAAAGACTGTAGCTCCTCTTGAATAAATTCTTGGCACATCGTCTGTATAAAAGGCTTCAATAAACCAAACTGTTGCTGCCAATTGCTCGATTGAGACACATTATTCAGCTCACTATCAGTAACTTTTTCCTTTACTTTTGACGTCCCTAGAAGATTACCTGATTCAAAGGAAGACTCTGCGCCCCCAGGTAATGATATGCATAGCTTTTCTTCCAATGCCTTAGCGACTTTATGTCGGTTACCAGATGATTGATAGCTTGTTGCCACCCCTTTAGGCACATGTGAGTTTGCATAAAAAGACAACGGTTTATTAGCTTGTAGCGTTTTTTGCTCATAAGAACTCACACTGTCACTATCAATTTTTGCAACCTGTACCCGCCCAGTTTCATTAGTGCGTGATCTGTGATCCTGTGGCAATGTGGCTGAGATTGGAATAGAAGACTCGGGTGAAACCTCTTGCTGTCCTTTAACTAGGGCATTGACACTACTTATTAGTGTTGCCGTTAACTGCTCTCCCAGGCATTTTATCTCACGCTGCATTATATTATGTATCTCTTGCTGCGCTGGAACAGACTCTTTTTTAGGCATAGACAACTCATCGCATGTAATACGACTATCGCTGTCTAATGACTGTGAATAGTTTTCTGCATATTGCATAGGAGAAGCGTAATTTGGCGGCATTTGAGCAACCTCTGGTTTAATGTCTAATCTAGAAGATAGATGGGTAGACGCTACCTCTTGTGATACAAAACTACTTGAACCAAATAGGGGTTCACTTGGAACAGCGGTTTCCTTGTATTCTGGTTCAATATGTATTTGATTATGCATTGGTAATACATAATCGCCTCTATTTATTGTTACAGCCCGATCAACCCTGTTTACCCTATCAGCGAATGACTTATCATATGCCTGTTCCTGATCAGGTGACCGCTGCGCTGGCATAACCTGCTGCCTGTCAGATTGGTCATCACCATAGCCAGGAAAGCAAACACGTTGAAAAGTCGCTGCACCCGGATTCCAGATTTTTCCTCTGGTTCTCATGCCATCTTGCCTTCCATTAAACGATGAAAACTTCCTTCCAATAATTTATCGACTAAATACTGACAGTCTTAAGAAAAAAATCATTCAAAAAAAATCAATCAATCATCTCATCACCTGTATTGAAATTTAGGTTGATCTGGCCATCTTCACCCAGCATTTTGGCAAGCTCTATCATTTCTCTTTGCGCTTCTTTTACCTGACTGGCCCGGACAACCCCCAAATTCTTAATGTCTTCTTGCAAGAATCGACCTGCCCTATTCGTCATGGTAGCCAAAAATGCATCCATGGTTCTGGAGTCTGCACCTTTAAGCGCTAAGGCCAAGATATCAGGGCTGGTTTCCGCTACCACTTTAGTAAGTGAGTCATCTTCTAACCGCATCAAATATTCAAAGACAAACATTTGCTGCTCAATCATATCTGCCATCTGACGATCCTGTCGTTTAAAAAACTTAAGTAACTGTTGGACACGATCATCAGACATCTGATTCATGATATCCGCTACTTGCCTCATGCCACTAACCGAAGTATTACGACCTTTATTCAGCAAGCCCGTATTATCATCAAACATTACCGCTAACTCATGTAACACCGATGGATGAAGCTCCTCTACTTGAGCAACCCGAGATAATAGATCTTCATGAGATTTATCAGGTAAGCGTTGAAGTACTTCAGCAGCTTGCTCAGGCTCAAGATAAGCTAGAACCACTGCCTGCAATTGAGAGTGTTCCCCTGTAATCACTTCCGCAATTGTACCGGAATCCATCCACCTTACATGATCAAGGCTATTGGACTCTTCTCCAAAAATAGACTCCATGACCGTTTTTGCTTCTTTATCACCTAAGGCTATTTTCAAAGTTTTATCCAGATATCCTTTTGATGACCCCGTGACTCCACTTTCAAACCGGTACGTGTGTAAGAACATGCCCAATACTTCCTGAATCTGGTGTCGCCGAAGAGGCTCTATTTCTGCCATAGAAGCACTGACGTCATGTAGCTCACGCTGACTCAAATGGGACATAACCCTAGCAGCTCCTTCCTCCCCTAAGCTCATCATTAATACTGCTATATCTTTTTTTGAGGGCTGTCGAACCATTAACTGTTTATCAGTATCAACCATAAGTACCTATCCATTACCGTTCATCCAAAGTTTAATAACTTGCGCAACACGCTCCGGTTCTTTTTCAGATAAGGTATGCATATAAGCAATCAGGCCATCAAAATCTTCAAGCTCTGGCGCTTCCATATCTGTAGTAGGTAGTTCTTTTTTATCTGTGCTGCTCTCGATATTGCTTTCTTTAGTTTTAGACATATCTGGCAGCTCATCCGGATCAAACTTTAATGATACTTGCTGTATCATAGGTCTTATTACAAACAGTAAAATCAATATGGCTAATAAAGTACCACTGGCATATTTTGCATAATAAAGTGTTTGAGATTGCTGCCACCAAGGTAGTTCAGCTAATGCTGCATTCTCCAACTGAACAAAGGGGGCAAGATGAATGCTTATCTGGTCGCCCCTTTCAAGATCAATGCCGGCAGCATCAATCATCATTTGTCTCATGCTATCTAATCGTTCTTGATCCCAGTTGGGCACTACAGCTGCATCGCTATTTTCATTTAAAACGATAGCAATACTCAGCTTAGTAACCCGTCCCTGCTGATTAGAAACTTGGCGAACTACTTTATCAACTTCATAATTTCGGATGTACTCAGACTGTTCCGTTGTACTTTCTTGCCCATTCTCAGCATTATTTTCATCATCATTTTCGGCAGGTGGTTGATTACTAAGCGTGCCAGGAATACCACGAGCAAAGCCACCATTACTCTTTTTCTCTTTACCCTGCTCACTTCTTAAAACACTTGCATTGGGATCAAACTGCTCCACTGTCTGAACGACTTTTTCAAAATCAACACTAGCTGTAACCTGGGCTCGGAAGTTATTAGGCCCCACTAACGGCTCTAATAAGTTACTAATGCGTTGACGATAACGAGATTCAACTTGATTCTTAAAGTCCAGCTGTTTGGTGGCTTCACCTAGTGCACTGTTATTTAATAACACATCCGCAGATAACAAATTGCCATACTGATCAACAACAGAAACATCTTCCCGCTTCATATTGGTAATACTGGTTGCTACCAGATTAATAATGCCTTCTACCTGCTCATGACTGAGCTTGTATCCTGAAATAATATCAACAAAGACTGATGCCGTTGGCTTTTCCTGTCTTCGTATAAAACTGCTGCGTTTGGGAATAGCTAAATGAATGCGGGCATTACGAACAGGCTTTAGGCTAATCACTGTTTGTGCCAACTCACCTTCAAGCCCTTTTCGATAACGAATGTTTTCAATAAATTGGCTGGCACCCATTTCTTGTTTCTCAAGCGACTCAAGCCCTGTAGGTTTTTGCGCTTGAATCCCAGCAACAGAAAGTTTCATTCGCGCCAAGCTTCGTTGACCTGCATCTACCATGACTTGACCGGATACTGGATGCAGCCGATAATCAATGCCTTCCTTCTCTAGGATGCTTACAATACTAGCAACATCATAGAGTTCTTGATTCCCATAAAGCGGCTGATAATCAGTAGACTGCGACCATAGCCATGAAACAATTAACAGCGCTAACCCTGCTGCCAAAAGCACGACTAACATTGCTTGATATCCGCTACTACCTTTTAAAATCTGCTTAGCTTTATCTAAATACTTTGGCCAAATGCCTTCTGGGAATTGCTTTGGCTCCGCATCTTCAGAAACCTTTGGGACGTCTGCCTCAGCCATTATTTCAGTCCTTCCTTGGTCCGCATGATCTACTAGGCTAAATCAAGTATCATAGTGCAGTATTACATTTGCATTCGCATGACTTCTTCATATGCAGATACCACTTTATTTCTCACCTGCATTAACGCCTGAAATGAGAGCCCAGATTTCTGCACAGCTAGCATAGTACCCAATAAATCTTGTGAATCTCCAGTATCAACATTATGCATCCGAACAGAAGCATCTTGCTGTAACGCATTAACCTTATCCATTGACTTCTTTAGCAGTTGGTGAAAATCAGGCACGTCATCTTTAGAAGAAAAATATGAAGGCATAATAGCTTGCGGCTGTTCAGTTACAGATGGCATAAGCCGAGAAGCTAAAGCTGGCGAAGTATCCATAGCATCAGTTCCTAATTCAGTAGTCATTGTAAAGCTCTGCTACAAGCTTAATAACAAAGGTATAATGAAGTATCGACAAGCTTTTGACAGAGTTTAGAAAAAATTGCAATATCCGGTGAGTCAGTAATTAGACACTGTTTTATACCCATTATATTTTCTAATTACCGTAATAAGCTTGGGTCGTCAGACTAGAGAACCCGTCGGAATGATGAGCAATAGCAGAGCTACTGCGAACAGCGCCAACGCAGTACTAGTATTCGGCTAGCCCGCACGAGGTGAATGAGAATAAAGTAACGGCGTTGCTCTAATTTTTCACATAAAAAAAACCCCTGACCGCTTAATTGATCAGGGG
>JAQYUY010000142.1 GCA_028728195.1 Endozoicomonas sp. (ex Botrylloides leachii) | reverse complement strand
CCATTAGTTTCAACTTAAAGAGATTAAGAGTGCTCAACCAAACGCCATTATTGGCGTGATGATAGGATAGCTGCGCCTAAAATTTGGGTGCAGCTAAAAATAGCCTGTGAAAAACAGGTGTGAGTACTTATTTAACGCTCATTTTTCCTGAAAATTAGCGGATGTTGTCAAAATAGGCTGTTTTTTTTGAAAATCAGTTTCATGCAACAGTCCCAGTTAGCAGAGGAAAAGAGTCTACAGTTTGAAATCCTGATTTAGTTTTTTCCAATGCTCAATTAACTTTTGCTTGTGCGCCTCATTCATCGGAAGATCTGCTATAGCTGAATGCCACTGGGCTCGGGCCTTATCCATTACCTCTTCCAAATGAGGCTTTATTGCTCGCCAAGGGATACCTGACTTTTCTGACCATGCGTTAAAATTTTCGAAAGATACCGCGTACCAATCCTTCGTTTTTCCTAAATTCAAAGCAAAGTTGCGTTCCCCATCGATATACACACTTGTTGTTACGATGTCATAGGCTGGGGACAGTCTCGGCATCACCTTATCTTCGTACAGTAGACTCCAGTTTTTTAAATGCGCATCACCATTGGCCAACAAAATATTCACTAGCAATCGTCTTGCAAACTGCTGCACGTCAGCTAAAGCATCACCTGAAAACTCGTACAGGACACGGCCAATTTGCTCATAGTTTGCAGAGTTATATTTTTCATGGGGATGCTTCACTAATACTTGGGCGAAGTCTTCCATGTGAACTCTGTTGGTTTTTGATGAATTCGAAGAGGGCTGTCGATCAAAACGCTTTATCGCAAAAGCAAAGGCTTCGTCTGGCAAATTGATTTGTGGCAGGTTATCCAGCTGGCTCATATCAACTAGCTTAATTTCGGGTATATCTATTCCGACTAATGACGCTAGAGTCATTGCCGAGAACTCATTAACAGGAACGTCTTTATGTTTCGTCGAAGGTGTTTTTATTATCCAGTCACCTAAATCTCCAGATTTAGAAAGGTTATAACGCCCATCCTTTTCTTTCATTGAAAACTTCATCTGGACGCCAGCTAACGAAAATTTATTTTCTCGTTCTAATTTCTCGAACTTTACAACTTTAGCATCTTGCCCGTGGTTACCAGAATAGCGGCCGCCAGAAATAAGCGACATTACATTATCAGGTACATCTTCAGGATCTAACGGTGTGGCGACAATTGCACCCGGCAAATCTTCCCCTAGATAAGAGAAGATATGAAACTCGTTATCTACATGTACCTTTAATCCTTGCGCAATAAGTTCTCGTAGCGACCCTTCTGGCAATAGATTTGATAATGTTGGATGTAAGCGTTGATTTCGTGCCCAAGGCTCTGACAACAATTTGATAGAGTGAGGAAATGCAGGGTGGGTGATCAAGCTAAACGTCGAGCGGTGAGCATTACGGCTAAATTCATCGGCAAAAATAAGTATGTTCCTGCCATTCAGGTAACCTGCCAAATAACCTACCAGTTCTCCATGAAGCGTTAACTGAATAACGTTTACAGTATTGCTCACGAGTCATCTCCAAGCCCACTATCTCCCCAATGATGCTGCCACGGATCATCAGACAGGCTGTTCTTGCTCATTGCCTTGGATGTGCTTCGTTGGCCAGAAGCCGGACCTTCTGAACCGGCTTCCCACTCATCTGCAGATTTACCTTCAAGAACAGCGAGAACAGCCCCGAGCTTCTCCTTGGGAATAAGCATGAACACGCTATTTAAACCTTTCGCTATCAATTCGAGCGTATCCAGCCGTGGGTTCCCTTTAGACTCCAAACGTTGATATTGCTGACGAGAAACGCCAACACGCAACATCATGTCGTTTTGTTTGAGACCTAAATCTAAACGCCTCTTTTTGAGCTGCTGAAGTAGAGTATTCATGCCATCCTGTAAACATATATATTGCTTTTACCTACAAAGAAACATATTAGTTTCATTTTTCACAAAAAGCAATTAATATATTGCTTTGCGGGCAACCTGATCCAAAAAGCTCATAAGGCAACTTATTTGTTTCTTTTTCAGTTTGCGCAATGGTGTATAGCTATACGTCAGGGACGTATTAAGCGTTTAGTCAGGCTGACGATTTGCTTTTCAAAGTCAGAGGAAATCCATGACAAAGTGATTGGCGAGCTTATATCAAGAGAGTTATCCCAACTTTATTGCTGCATAACCAACTGCTTATAGTCTGAGCCATCAATTTGGCCACGTAAAAATTCGGCGGCACCTCAAGTAAGTTTTCTAATTCGTTTTTGTTCATTTTCGATAATCCAAATACTCCGGCCCTTCACACCAGACATTGATATAACCATTTCTTACTTGTGGTCCAGCTTGTGAGAGTATAAAAACTGATTTGGGCTTAGTGTCAGATAGCTTATCTAGTTCATCAGCTTTAAATCGTCCAAAACCAGACTCTAGAATTTTATCCATTGATAGATAAATAGATGGCCGCTTAGTTAGGTCGCCATAAGATAATGAGTTTGCAAAAACGACTGAGTAATACCCATCTTTTTTATTGAACCAAGCTTTGCCATAGTAAATTCGAAACTCGTCCTCAAACTCAGATAGGTCTTGACCGTTGATCTCGATAAAAAAATCGCGGATATTGATCACGCCGACTTCAGGAAGCTGGATTGTGTGCAGCTCATTCGCCAAAAAGGCATCGATGAGTGATGAAAGCGTTTTTGAGCGTTGGATCTTACGCTTTCCGTACTCTGATGTGTTTCCGGGCTTTGCTCTGGATTCACCACCGTGACCGCCATCGTTTTTACCTGTTGGCTCGGGTTTTTTTGTGCTGGGTGGCTGCAAATTTAAACGAATGGCATGGTCGATATATTCATCGCTGTTGGTATAGATGGCGGTTGTATTTCTTGAGCCTTTTTTCTGGGGATCAATATCTTTTGCGATGTTACACTCAGCGCTATGATCACCAACGACTTTGTAATAAGGGTCACGTTTTCTTTTGTGCTTAGGGCGATCTAAATTGGCGCAGGTTACTGGCGCATTACAGTTATTATCAGGGCACTGAAATTTGAATTTAGATGTAATGTTGCCTTCTTCATGCTGTTTATCGGCTTCTTGGGCGGTAATGCTTTTACCCAGTTCTTTAGCTAAGGCTTTTTCGAGCTTCATACTTCCAATCCTGCTTTGATTAAAAGGGCTGCGAGTTATTCTTTAACTTGCTCGAGGATGGCTAATTTGCATTGGAAATCTTTAAGCGCTTACCTTAATGTGTCGTTCTTCTGGCAAGTACTTCGCGTATGACGCCACTGTGATCAGTGCAGTAAAACTTAAACGGATAGGGCTTCAGTAGCTTGAGTAACTTTTTCAGAGTTGCATCCGTTCTCCGACCAAAAACGTGTGCAATGATTCGCTTAAATCGTGATCCCATGCATACCAGAGCCAGCGTTGATTTTTCTTATTCTCTATGAATGACCATTGCTCATCCATCTCGCAGATCAGCTAAACCTTTTCATTTTCAAATGGAAACTCTGTTACAGATGGCGTGATAGTTTTTAAATGAGCAATGACAGTAGTTCGACTGATTTTGAGGAATCGTCCAATATCACGAACATCTGAGCCATTATGAGTCAGCTGAACAATCTGTTCATGGGTTCCAGGCTGATTAGCGTTGTAAAGGTAATCACGTTGAAAGGTTTTATTGCAACAGCAGCAGAGAAACCTTTGCAAGCCTGATTTCGCCTTCCCATTTTTGACAATATCATCTTATTTGCGACAGTAGGCATATATTGCTTTAGCAAGAGCCATAATACTACAACACAAATCTACCGGAGTATCAGGTTTTGATAAAATTGGGGGATATCAACTCTTATGAACATTCACCCAAATTTGGACTGAATTGGGTCAAGTATTGTGGACTGGCGTATTAAGCTTCTGGTTCTTGGAACTGGTGTTTGAAAAGCAAAAGTGATTCAACCTTTAATCCTATCACCTGAACCCTTTCCAGCGACCGTCTGAAAGATATATTTGAAATAGTTCGAGGCGGACATCTCCGCAATCATTCTTGCGTCTGACTCAGCTAATAGTTCCGGCGTAGACATATCAATCTTATTAATCTGGGATAGTCCAGTAATTCCAGGACGGACTTCAAAAATACCATAGCGCTCACGCGCTTCAGTAAGCTCTTTCTGATTAAATAACCCAGGGCGCGGGCCAACAAAGCTCATCTCACCTTTCAAAACATTCCAGAGCTGAGGCAACTCATCAAGTTTAGTTCTTCGAAGAAAGTGACCAAAATGAGTTATAGAAGAAGAACTAGCTAGGTGGCTTGCAACTGAAGCTGTATCAATCTTCATAGTCCGGAACTTGACCAAAGTGAACGGCCTTTTGTCACGTCCGACCCGCTCCTGTCGAAAAATTGGCGATCCGGTATCAAACAAGCCAATCAACGTCAGTACGACGAAGATGGGAGAACCAAAAACTAGCCCAAGAAGCGCAAAAACCAAGTCAAACATACGAATCAACTGAAAACCTCCATTACTTATTTTGAAGCTCGAAACACCGACGCAATCCTTCCTTGACAGAAATAGGAGGTTCCCATCCCAGTAAATCACGAGCTTTAGATATATCAACCTGCAACGAACCTAACAAACGCTGCGCCACTGCTCTTTTACCCAACAACGTTGCCCCCAGCATCAACAGGGATGACGGCACCGGAAGCAGCCGCGCAGGCTTGCCCATCGCTAGGGCGACCTCACGCAACAGCTCGTTGGTGGACAAATCCTGTCCATCTCCCGCCAAAAACACCTGATTAGCAGCTGCTGGATGGTCTATGCAGGTAATGATCAGATCAACCAGATTATCTACAGCCACCAGCGAGCGCTGGTTATGGATGGCGCCCAAGGGAAGCGGCAGTCCTTTAGCCATCAGCTTGATCATACTCGCAAAGTTACCTTTCACGCCTGGCCCATATACCAGCGGCGGTCGGATAATCACGACTTCGATTGCAGTTTCAGAAGCCAGTTGCTGCAGGCCCTGTTCCGCTTCCCATTTAGAAATACCATAAGCATCCTCAGGAGCAGGTGTATCATCAGCGGTGAACGGTTGGCCCAAGGGCGTCTGCTCACCATTGACCTTGATCGAGCTAATAAAGATAAAGCGCTTCACACCTGCTGCTGCCGCCTGGCGGGCAAGGTTGAGCGTACCGTCCACATTGATTCGGCGGTACTCCGCAGGCGGATCAGCCAGTTCGTCTTTCATAACATGGGCGCGGGCGGCGGCGTGGATGACTACCTGTTGATCGGCCAGAACGATTGACCAGTCGGTGCTGGCATCAATGCCTTGCACTTTGATAAGGTTCGCAGCCTGTATTTCAACACGGCGGCGTACAACAGCGGTCAGGGTTACACTCGGTATGAAATTTAAGGCCCTTACAAGTCGACTGCCGAGAAAACCATTCACCCCGGTCAATACGACACTTAAACTTTCCTCTTTCATGGCATATACCCGTGACCATTGAAGATACTTGATTTTCAATATTTTTTATTAGTCTATCGCTATGCCGAAATTTACACTCACATAGCAACAGAGCGCTATCTTGGAATCCCGCCATAAAATGTCATGGGATGCTCGAGAGTGTGACCGCACCAAAACGGTTCATATTCTAAAGGCTGGTCAGTAAAGGCATTTCTCAAGCGCTTAGAAAAACTGAGCACTCTATCGCCCGGCACCAAACTTGAATCCGATAGAACGGTTATGGAAAGTTATGAATGAGTATGCGTGGAACAATAATTACTTTGCGAAGCTGAAGGATTTCCGATAGAAAATTAATAATTTTTTAAATATGACATTGTCAGAAATCGGAACTTTGTTGGGAGCAGGATTAATGATAATTTTCAGATATTCGATCCTGCATCTTGAACTCACTTGGGTATATAACGCTCTAGTATCTGATCTGCAGCAGCAACAACAGAAAACTGTTTGACTAGCAGCTCTTTAGCACTTTCATTCATTGATTTTCGCGCGACAACGTCTTCGTAGATCAAAATGGCATCCTTTACAAAACGAATGTAATCGCCGTTGACAGTTACACGACCAGCCCCAGATTGATTAATGATCTCAATTAGGTCATTCCCCCGATTTACGGCCCCAAGAACGGGTAGACCCGCAGCTAAGTAACCAAGTATCTTACCAGGAAAGTTATGCGCTCTATGGCTTGGGGCAAGCGTGAAGACACCAACATCAACCTGAGTCAAAATTGACCGGTATTCATCTTGACTGACCGCTGGCGCTAATGTTGTATTTGTTAGACCCATCTCGCGTATTTGCAGACCAATTTTTTTATACTGATCACCTTGTCCTATGATCAAAAAGTGAACGTCCACATGAACGTTTAGCCTTTGAGCGAGTCGCAGTATGTAGGGGATATCTTGCGCATGCCCAATATTCCCACCATAAAAGAATATAAACTTTTCACTCAGTTTGTGAGCTTCGATAAAAGATCGACCAAACGATTTATCAATTTCTGGTAATTGCGCAGCCCAGTTATAAAGCACTTCAGTTGGAAAATGACATGGGCGAACGATTTCATCAAACACAGGTAAATTTGCAGGAGATTGAACTGCGATTACATCTGACGCCTTGTAGTTTAAGCGTTCAAAAAATCTAAAATAGTTTTCTACTAAGGAGCCGGATCTAATTAGCCCTTCATCGACTGCCCACTGAGGAAAAAAATCCCTCAGCACAAGATAAACATAGGCTCCTTTACCACGAAGCCAGCGCGCCAAGGGGCCGAAGAATATGGTTGGAGCGTAGTTGATGACAAGATCAAACCGTGGATTAAGCTTCATTTTTTTAATTGCGGTGTATGCAAACCATGAGAGGAAGGTTTCGTTAATCGCACGTTGTATATGCGAAACGCCGCGCACTGGGCGGGATCGAAATTTCCATATATCGACACTATCCAAAGCAAAGCGATAGATTGGTTCAGACTGATTGGCTGTTCCTGGTGTAATCACCACAACATCATGACCACGATTGACCAACTCAACTGCTAACTCGTGCATCATCTTTACATGAATTAAAGTACCTTCAGGTAGATATGCATCTGGTAATATAGCTATCCGCATTAGAGCATTTTTTTCCAAACATAACGATTTACGTAGTCAATATAACTAAGAATGGTACGCACAACTTTTTCAGACACATGTGGAGCGATATAATCGTTTACCACATTAATAGTTCTCTCCGCTCCCCTATGCTGCCCTTCTAGCATCTTTAACGCTTGAAGAATTCGTTCACCATTTAGACCGGTAAACATAACCGCTCCCTCTTCCATACCTTCCGGACGTTCGTGGATGTCTCTAATATTAATCGCTGGGAAGTTCAATATGGATGATTCTTCAGTAATCGTACCACTGTCGCTGAGAACAGCTTTTGCATTGATCTGGAGATTAATGTAATCACTAAAACCGAGCGGTTTCTGGAGATCGACTAATGGGTGGAACTTCAACTCTAGCGCTTCGATCTTTTTACGCGTGCGTGGGTGTGTGGACACTATTATAGGGAGTTTAAATACATCACCTAATCGATTCAGCGTTTGCGTGAACTCATGAATATTAATCTCAGAATCAACATTCTCTTCGCGATGAACACTGATAACAAAATACTGATAATGCTTAAGACCCAGTCGTTCTATAACATCTGATGCATCAATTTTATCTCGGTAAAAGGATATAACTTCATCCATCGGACTACCGGTCTTTACAATCAACTCAGGTTTAATGCCCTCTCTTAAAAGGTATTCTCTCGCAATATCACTGTATGGCATATTAACATCGGATAAATGATCAACAATCTTTCTGTTGATCTCTTCGGGAACACGCAAATCAAAACAGCGATTCCCTGCCTCCATATGGAATATCGGAATCTTACGTCGTTTAGCAGGAATCGCGGCCATTGCACTGTTCGTGTCACCAAGAATCAATATCGCCTCAGGAGCTTTTTCAGATAGCACTTTGTCAGACTGACTAATTACCTGAGCAATTGTGTCCGCAGCTGTTGCACCGGCACACTCTAAAAAGATATCAGGTGCGCGAACACCTAAATCTTTAAAAAAAATTTGGTTCAATTCGTAATCATAGTTTTGTCCCGTATGTACTAGCGTGTGATCGCAGCACAGATCTAACTTCGCAATTATACGAGACAGCCGAATAATTTCAGGGCGAGTACCAACAACTGTCATTACTCTAAGCTTTGAAGCATCAAGCGAAGTACTCAAGGTATTCTTCTCTCATCTTGTTAATTAATTGTGGCCAAGGGAGGGGTTTAAAACCCGTAACAGCTCTAAGGGCATCAGAGTTTAAACTTCGATCAATGACAAAATCATCAAAAGGAATTATTTCAATACCAATCGAGTATGCGTTATTAATCAACTGCAAAAGCCTGTTCTTATCTATCGGTTCGACGCTTAAGTGATATAGGCCACTCAATTCTTTTCCGAACACATGGTCGTTTAAGAACTCAGCAACACAAATTGTTGGCATTCCTGAGAAAATAGCTTTTCTATAGCCTTTTATAGGGCTATTTTGAGATAAGAACCAGTCGACCAAACTTAATGATTTACCTAATTCATGACCGATGATGGACGTGCGAAGTGTAAGGTGACGGCCATAATCAACCTCACCAAGCAACTTACTTCTACCATAAAGATCAGCCGCATCTGGATTGTCAGATTCTTTATATAAACCACTTCGACCTAAAAAAACGCAATCTGTAGAAAAATGAACAAGCCGTGCATCACACGTGTCGCATAATTCTGCCAACTGATGAGGTAACAAACTATTAATTGTAATAGATGGGATAGGCGCTTTAGATGCATCAAGCTGCTTAATGATACCCACACAATTTAAGACATAGTGAGGTCTGAAATTACCTATAATTGACGATATTGACTGCAAATCGGTAACATCCACGCCAAATACAGTGTTGCTAAACCCTTGCTGACTTAGTGCGCTTTTTGCTGCTGAGCTTCGTACTGTACCCAATACTTCATATCCAGGAAGCTTTGATAGGTATCGAAACAGGCTACCTCCAAGCATCCCGTTAGCACCAACGACCAATACTTTATTACTCATCTGGAGATACTCTCTCTTGCTACAATTTTTCGTATAAATTCTAATTTGAGCAGCAACTCCTTCATTTCAGCCACATCCAATCTATGGGTGTTGTGGGAGTTGTAGTCTTCTTCAGAAGATAACTCTCGAGAACCTTTATCAAAAAACTTCTCATAATTTAAATCACGATTATCTGCGGGTATCCGGTAGTAATCACCTTCATCGCGTGCCACCAGCATCTCTTCTCGGCTACATAGAACTTCATAAAGCTTTTCACCATGGCGCGTGCCAATAATATTAATTTTGTGATCCTGCTGACCCATCAACTCCAGTAAGGCTTCAGCGAGAACTTCAATAGTTGCTGCTGGTGCTTTTTGAACAAAGATGTCGCCATTGTTACCATTCTCAAATGCAAATAGCACCAGATCTACTGCATTATCCAAGGTCATCATGAAACGAGTCATGTTTGGATCAGTAATTGAAATTGCTTGCCCCAGTCCTACTTGCTCAACAAATAGAGGAATCACTGAACCTCGCGAAGCCATAACGTTACCGTATCGTGTTCCACAGATGGTCAGATGCTTGGGAAGGTTTCTGGACTTAGCAACAACCACTTTCTCCATCATTGCTTTAGAAATCCCCATGGCATTGATTGGGTATACAGCTTTGTCTGTACTTAGGCAAACAACGCGCTGAACATCTGTATTAATTGCAGCCTCTAGGACATTCTCAGTACCAAGAACGTTTGTTTTGACAGCTTCAAGAGGATGAAATTCACAAGATGGAACTTGTTTAAGCGCTGCCGCATGGTAAACATAATCGCACCCACGCATTGCTGTTAAAACACTTTGATAGTCTCTCACATCACCTATGTAAAACTTTAATTTATTAGAATTATATCGCTTGCGAAGATCATCTTGCTTCTTTTCATCACGCGATAAAACACGTATTTCGCCAATATCAGAATCAAGAAACCGACAAAGTACAGCATTACCAAAGGAACCGGTACCGCCTGTAATTAATAAAACTTTATCTCTAAATATTGAAGGCGTTTCATTCATCATAAAACAACTTCCACCTCATCAAAAGCACCCTCTTTAAGCGTCTTCTCATTATTAATAAACAAAGCGCGGTGAGGGCTTTCAAATAGCAAGTCAGCTTCTGGGCGCGTAGCTGTGTAGAAATATGAAATTAACGATTTTCGCTGTACCCCTTCCGGTACATTTAACACACCCGCATGGCCATGCCAGCTATGATCATTGGTTGTAAAGAAGTACAGTCGGTTTTTCTTCGGGAGCACTTTCCTGATACATTTCCACGCTTGATTTTCGTCAAAGGGGGACAGATTTTTATTCGTATATATCCATTGTTCATGATAACCATTCCAAGAAACATCCCAGTCATCATTTAAAAAAAGGATCGCGTTGATTCTACGAGCTACTTGCATACGGTGTTGCGTCGTACCATCCACATGAACGGCAAGAGTACCTCCGTTCTCGATAACATTTACTCCGCCACCATCATAATAAGGATCTGATATCAGACCACCTATTCCTGTAAGCTGAGACACTAGATTCAAAAATTTTCCACCATTGACTATTTCAAAAACAGTACGGATAGAATCAGGCAAAGATTCATTATCTTCAAAGTCTGAGCGCGTTTTTACTTCAACACCATCGATAGAGCGCACATCTTTAGAAAAATAAGACTGATCAATTTCGCTATTTACCCTATCAAGCAATTCATTATCAAATAATCCATCAAAAAAAGCATATGGAAATGGCTGGCGATCTAAATAGTCATTTTGAATTTGTTCAATTTCAGAACTAAATTTTTTGTAATCAAATTTTTTTTTTCTAGTCACCAAAAACCTCTCTTAATAATGTTTCCGCAGATACTGCATTCATGCTTTCAGGCCAAGGTAGCGCAAGATAACGAGCTATAGATCTTGCTATTGATATTTTTGAGTTTGGATTGAATACCTCTACTGGCGAAACAACGTCTCTGACAAAATCCAGTTCAGAAGCTAGTATATCCAAATTTGAAGCTGTAGCTTCTAGCAAAGGCAGGCCAAATGATTCTCTCAATGAGGGAAAAACCAAGGCATCACAAGTTTTGTAAACTTCAAATATCTGGTCTCTTGAAACAACTCCAATATTAACGACGGATAACCTTCGCACATCAAATCGCTCGGTCAGCTCTTCCCATCTACCCCCTGCATTGAGTGGTAGCGTTACAAGTAGTTCAATGCGCAGATTAGCGAAGGTCTCGTGCAGTAGCTCCCAAGCTTGTAGAAGCCTCATGTGATTCTTATGTGGCGAACCATCCGCTACGTAGACAAATCGCTTAGTCTGCGAAACCATTAGAGATGTAGTGCTGCTATGACACAGATGCTCGAGGAGAAAAGGGTCTAGTAACGTACCAATGCGGCAAGGGCGCCTTGTTGCGCGCGTCACTGCATCGTGAACACTTCGGGTTTGTACAACAAATTGATCAACGCTAGTTGCCATCCGCTTAAATAATATGCGTTTAAGACGTTCGACAAGCGTAGAATGCGCTGGTTTAGAAATCAGATTTACATTTTGAAAAAAAACAGTCGTGTGAATGTTTATACTGATAAGAAATGGGAGGCTGTTAAACGACAATATTCTTTTGAATGCATGATTAGAACGCTTTAATGTCAGTTCTGAGCGCAAGCGTCCTGTCAACCCAGGTGAAAAATAATCAACGTTTACTAAATCGTATTGAGTTGCGTACTGGTGACACCTTGTGTCCAATATAAAATGATATGTTGCATCTCCCTCTGCAGCCGCGAAAACGTCTTTTAGTAGCGTAAGGCCGCCTCCTGAATGCACACCGTGAGCATAGATAACTTTAGTTTGTTTCACATTTATCAACCTATCTACGCTTAGAAAAAAAGGTTTTAAAACGGTAATAGGTCCGTCTCACGAGGCCACTTATAACAAACTTAATATTCGTAGGTTTTATAGCAGCTAGTGGACACGAAACAAACGCCTGTATATAACGTTGGAGACCTGTAATCAGGCGACGAGACTGGAAGTGGCTACGTGCAGACATCAATCTCGACTGAAATATTGCTCTTTTCTTACCACTAATTGAGGGAAACCTCGTAAACTCATCAACAAATCGAATGATTTCATCGGACGCTACTGAGCTAATTGACCTCACTGAACCAGACTCATCATGTATTCTGAACCCTCCGACTACTTTCGGAATGCGTTTAAATTCTCCTTGAAAGGCCATGCGGGTCCAAAATTCAAAATCGGGTATAAAACGATAACTCGAGTCCCAACCGCCAACTGCACGGTATGCGTCCGTTCTAAATAGTGCCGCCAGACCAGGTTGACATATCAGGCCGCATGTTAAGTCTTCAATATCGTAATCCGGCGTCCTTTCAGTTCGCACCTTTTCAGACCTAACGTCAATAAGATCAAAATCTGGGTAATACACGACTGCGTCCCCATCAATTGCTTCAACAAGTGTTTCTATACAATCTGGATACAGAATATCATCGGCTGATAGATACGTAAGATAATCCCCTGAAGCTTCATTCCAAGCACGATTCAAGGCAGCTGATTGCCCTCTATTTTCCTGCGAAATAATACGTATCCTATCTTTATATTCACGCAACAAACTTTCGGTTTCATCAAATGATCCATCATTGATAACTATATATTCAATATGCCGGTAAGTCTGGGCTAAAACACTATCTATGGTTTCTCTTAGCGTAGCTGCCTGGTTATAAACTGGCGTCACAACAGTGATTAAGACATCCATTGGGTTTAGCAAATTTGAAGACTCTTGCGTCACAGTTCTCCCCTAACTCTACTCTCAGTTTCCAATCCAAGATTGATAGTTATATCGGCATTTTTCATCATCGTAGGGCTATGAGTAACGATAATTACCGTCGTCTTGCCTTTCAGGGTCTCAAGAATATCCAACACTCGTTGTTCTGAAGCGAAGTCGAGGTTCGCCGTTACTTCATCCAGTATTAATAGCTTTGGTCGCCTCAAAATAGCTCTTGCAATCGATAAACGCTGTGACTGACCAGACGATGTTCCAACACCATCAGCCCCTAAAGGGAGGCTGAAATCCCCTTCGAATTGGGTTAACCAGTTGCCCAACCCAAGTGACTTAAGAACAGCCGTAATCTCCATATCTGATACTGATCGCCTTACTCCATAAAGCAAATTATCACGCACCGTTCCTTCAAAAAGGAGTGGTTCTGGCCCCGCATAGGCAGACTCCTGACTGTAAGAATCCAGAAAGCCAGTCGGACTGAGACCGCTTATTCTCACACTCCCGGATACTGGCTGAATCTCCCCAGTCAGAAGATTAAGAAGAGTGCTTTTTCCAACGCCGCTTGGCCCTACAATAACGCACTGCGCCCCTGAGGGTATAGTGAAACTGAGCGCCTTAATTACAGTGCTATCTACCTCATAGCCATAACTAAGTTCAACCGATTCAATATAAGGAGGAAGGTCAAGACGACGTTCGGTTTCATCAGTTGTAGAATCAATATTGGCCTGAACTACGTTCGATACCTTTCCTCCTGTAAGACAGGCATCGAAACCCTCAATTTCATTCTGAGGAAGTTCATGATAATAGGCACGCGCAGTCATAAAATAGGGCAGATTAATTACAGCCAGACTTGAGAAGTTCACAAGTTGAGACAAGCATTGAACAAATCGTATGAAAATGTAGGTAAATGCCAGAAACAATTCCGGGCTAATATCGGGTGCTCGTAACTGCATATAAAATAAAACTGCTATAACGATTGATCCAAGTAGCGAAGGAATATTCTCCGAAATAAGTGCAAGAAGATTACTTTTTCTAACCCTTTTTAAATAATTGACCAACAGCCCTACAACATGATCATTTTCGGCCTTTTCAAGTTTACAGAACCTAATTAGTAATAAATTGTCCAATATTCGTTTTAGGCTTTGATACAGGCTATCGTTAATAGCTGACAGCGGACGAACGATCGCTGAAATTTGGCGTTGCATTATAAATACGAATGCTCCGGCAATAAAAACGAATGTTAAACCAACAAATGATAGATAGGTCGAAATATTCATTAAGAAAATGAAAAGTAGTAGCCCCTGAACTATTAGAGGTACAGAATGTGCTAGGCCGTAAAAAGTCAAAGCTGATTTGATAAACACATCGGAAATAAGTGAATAAACACTGGAGGCGTTGTGTCTTCGACCGATTTTACCCAAGGTACTGGATATACAAACCAGTCGAAGCCGAGTTACAAAGAGTTCATTGGCACTTACCGCACAGTAACCTTTGGCAATATGTAGCAGTGACCGCATCATAGTGACTGCAAAAAAACCTATTAAAATAAACTGCGGATCATCTACAGCTCCAAGTAACGACTGAAGAAAACCACTTCCGGTCTGACCTATGCCGATAAGGGATAACAGCTTAACGATGTAGGCAGATAACACTATCTCCATAATCGCCAGTAGCAGTCCCGTCAGACCCGCAAAAAGTACAATTATAACTGAGCGTTTTCCCACAAAATTTAGCATTAGTTAGAGCCTTGGTAGAGTCGCCAAAGATAGCGTAAGAAACGATGAACAGGTTTAGGCATCTTATCTCTGACAAACACTGAAATCTCAGCAACAGAATAGAAAGTGTCACGGTTTATAAGAGGTTTAAGTATGCGGAAACGGTAGAAGACTTCGAGCAGATAAGTCATTCGTTTCAATAGAGGAGGTTGTTTATTAATTTTTACAACACCTTTGTAATAATCACTCAACGCCTTCATTTTCTCGCGTGCAAACAACTTCCACCAGAGCATTTTGGTTGTTTCAAGAGAGATTCCCTTACTCATTAGAGTACGGCGCGGTGAGAATCGCTCCTGATTAGCAAGTACATCTTTCACACCCAGATGCAGATCTTCCTGAATACTGCCTACGGCACTCCTTTCTTCATGACTAAATGATGAAAATATTCCAACAGATTTAATAACAACTGGAACATCACATAAGGCGGCTTCAATGGCTGCGAGACATTGTGTTTCAACAGGGGAGCCCAATATAAAAAAGTCTGAACAATTTAGAAGCTCAGCTAACACCGTCTGAGGCTGCTTAGAAAAGAATCTTATACGAGGATGAACGAGCTGGTCATCATATTTAGTGACCACAATCCAAGTAAGCTCAGGCTCTAAATTTATGATGTTAAGAACTTCGGGCCAGCCTTTTACATCATCTAGAGCGCCAACAAAGATACCAACGGTTTCGTTTGCTCCGATTCCATGCTTAGAACGGACGACCTGCTTACTGACCGGAAAAAATAGGTCTGAGTCAATACCTACAGGGCAAATGTCGAAATCGTATTCAGGATAGGATGCTGCGGTGTCGATTGTGTTTGTAACCCAACAATCTGCATCTCTTAAGTTTGCTTCTTGCTGAGCAGATACGGCTTCCATAGCTCTCAGATTATCTTGCAGGTACATGAGAGTGTATTTTTCCACAAAAAGCCGTGGAATGAATGTTGCATTTTGCAACACTATCACCGAGGACAGTCTATTATGTTTTGCATACGCTTGGAAAGACTCCGGAGTCTTACCGCCAACAATACCGTAATCTAGGGCTAGGGTATTTGGCATATCTAAAAGATGACCCCATAACACCTTCTCCCCATTGATCCCTTGGATCTGATTATTACTAATCACGATATCATTATGTATCTGAATATCTGATGTATTTTCTTGAGAGCGCTTTTCTCCTTCTTGGAAGTGGTAAACGACACTATTGAACGCAGTGATATGTTTTACACCTATAGACGCTAATTTCTGTATAAAAGCAGTATCCCCAGAAACGACAGGCACACCAGGTTCAGCAATAACTGGGTTCCACGGATCGGACTCTGGTATGATATTCCCCTCAGGGTACCCACCTACCGCATCGAAATCCTTTTTCCGGATCATTAGAGGCATATAAAGCCCCCCATCTTCCGTTCTATCATCCCTAATACTATTGGCGTAACTTCTAAAAGATTCTTCATCAAAGCAATTCCAAGAAGCGCCAAAATTTCGCTCTATTCCGTGCTTCCCAGTCTTAAGCTTGCCCGGCTCAATCAAGCGAGATGCAACACAAACACCTTCTTCGCAATAATTTAAAAGGGCTTCAAGCCACCCCTCACTGAAAGCCATATCTGAGTTTAGCAGGACTACATAGTCACCCTGAGCCTTAGACACACCAAAGTTATAAGCACGGTAGACATTGTTGATGTAATGTTCGGTTAAATGTGCTTCTTGATTGCGAAAATTATAAAAGGGTATGTATCGCTCTGTTAAATAAGAGATAACAGAATCATCTGCATCATTGGCAACAAAGTAAAACTCAACATCTTTAATTGGCGTTGCTGCCAAGAACTGTTGATACAAAAACTCCAACCAGCCAATATCCTTATATACCAATGAAAAAATAGTTATTTTCGGCCTAAAGACCCGCGCTTTAACTATCTCAATATCATTAAAGTATTCTCTAACTTTTAAAGGAATGGGCTTTATATCGTTGGAATTCCACTCTAGTGGAAGGAACCGTTCAGGAACCTTTTCTAAAGACAATCTAGATTCATCGATAAACCTCATTAATTGAAATCCAGACTGCCCTAGATTCCGGTACCGTATAAATTTTTCAAGAATCCGTTCTTTCGTAGAAAATCCAGTATGCAGAATAACAAACTCTTCTTCAAACCGAGCATTCTCCACATAATCAGGATACATTCTTTTATGAAGCCCACGCTCTATACGTTGAAAAGGAGGTGTCTTTGGGTTGTGTCTCCAGAGCTTAACCGGCTTTAAATCATCAAAAAGACTATCAGTTCTTTTATATGAATTACTGCGCCAAAGATTGATGAAATTCGCATATAATCCATCACATCCGTGCAAAAGAACGGTTTCACAGAAACCCTCTAATTGAGGGCGTGACGCTACCAATATCTCATCGGCATCCAGAGGAACTATAAATTCTGCACCGAGATCACCTGCCTTACTTATCAATAAAGACTTATGAAGTACTTCCGATTTAAAATCATTTTGAGCGCCTCTAATAACGTAAAAACCATTAGATCGGCAAAAATCACCCGTACCATCCGTACTACCATCATCATAACAAATTACCGCATCAAAAAGACCAGCATTATAACGGCAGAACTGTTCCAAAAAACCACTCTCAAGTTCATTATAAAACTGAGCGATAGCAATAATTTTCATTATTTTTTATCTCGAATAATATTTAGCAAACACTTAAAATAACTACAGATCCATATATAATATCTATAGGTTCCACGGGACCTAAGAAGACCTCTTCCTACAAATAGTTAAACCTGGTGGAAAAGGAATTGTTACAATTTCGAATCCATCAGGCGTTCTAGAAAAATCCCAGATAGCTTTATAGCCGTCCCCATATATAGAAGCTGTTGTCTGATCTTCGTTAAGTGGATAAACGCCGTGTAACAAAATAATACTATGATCACTAGTAAGAGGAAAATAACCCCATAAGTCCTCATGTACGGACTCTGCACTATGATCTGCATCAATAAAAAGAAGATCAATATTTTTTCCTTTAGACTAATGATTTAAAAAATTTGTAGGAATGGATTTATCGTCGTATAATTCAGACCTGCTGGGTTTCTGATCAGCTTTTTCTACACAGATAGCTTCAGTGTTTACACAACACATCTACCATTTGAGATGCACGTTGCTAGTAAGAAATTTGCCCAAGGTATTGAAAGGAAAAACCTTACATTTCGAGCACGTATCAAGCGTTTAGTCAGGCGCACGATTTGCTTCTCAAAGTTAGAGGGAATCCATGAAAAAGTCATTGGCGAATTTATTTCAAGAAATCATTATCAACTAGTATGAGGCATGACCTTAAATTGAGGAACTTCTTAAGATTAATGTAAAGACTTTTTACTTTTTAACCTACTAAATCCTGAGATCCCTTTGGATGAAAAAAGATCAAAGCCATAATTACATTCAACGCAATCATGGTGAGCCAAAAACCAACAGTTTCCAAAGCGCTAGAAAAAATACCCATAGAAACAACAGTGATAGACATAATCAAATAAAAGTTTGAAGCCAAACCTTTATTTACACTCTCAATTATCAAATGCCTGATAAGGAACCCGAGCAATAGACCTAAAAGCATACAGCCATATACTCCGAAAGATTGATAACCTGTAATCATCAAAGTATAAAAGGCATTGTGCCCAGTTAGAGAATAGGACTCCATACTTGGGCTAACAATCGCTGTAAATGTCTGCGTCGGTGTTGAAACATTTTGAAGATCTAATACCGCTCTTGTATGCGTCTGAAAGTCTTCCCAAAATAAAAATCGAGCGATCAAGCCAATCAAAAAATCAATCCCACCAAAAAAAGCTATTCCGTAATTAAAATCATTATCTAACATTCCAATCTGGCCATTAATAGACTTACTTAGCAACACAAAACCAACAGAATGATATTTAACAACTTCATGAAAAAAATCACCTCCTCTAGAAATACTAATCCAATAAACAAGCAAAAAAAGCACAAGCAGAGCAAATAAAACATATAACCAATACCTTTTCACAGTCTGATACATTAATTTAAAATCTACGGAGAAAAGATATATAAATCCAACCAATAAAAACTGATAAACTTCAGCTCTTGAACCCTTTAAATATCCTGAAATTGCAATAAAAAATATTGAAAACAGCAAGAAAGACTTCTTTTTATAACAATAAAAAAATGCAAATGAAGACACTAATAAAATATTATAAAAAACAGAATATGAATATCCATATAAGATCTTGTTGATCTGACTTATCTCACTACCAATAAAAAGATTTTTCCGGATATTCGCCAAAGAATAGCCTTGAAATAATTTTTCAACGAGATAAATCCAAACGGGGAGCTGAAATAGAAACAGAAATAAAAGAATCAATCCTACAGTTCTGGCGACTATAACATACGATACATTTTCGTGACCAACACCTGAATTATTTCCTCCTCTGAGCAGCGCGCCCAGCACCATGCTAGATAAAAAAATAATTACTAAAATAACCACTTTGTCTGATACAGGATCCAGACCGGTATCTAAATAAGCAGCCCCAAAAGAAAAAACCAGCCACCAAAAAACCAAAAACCAGATAGTTTTCATAACATATCCATCACGTTCCGGAACGCAACAAAAACCAAGGAAGAGACATAAATACAATAATGACAAAAATAACAGCCAAGAGCCCTAATAGGAAACTATCGGCACCACTGTTATTAAGACCCAGATGGACAGATCTAATGTCAACAGACTTTTGTGGGAGAGATATTTGTATAACCCTCTTATAATCCCCAATAATTTCCGTCACTTTCTCTTTATTAGCCAAAATTAAATAATCACAGTATGCTTCTATTTCTAAAAAAACACGCGTTCCAGAAAAAGACATCTTGAGATTCAATGATCTACAGTCGTACCCATTCATACGAGTAGACTTCACTAATTGTTTTCTTAGATTATCTTTATACCCCAAGGTGAAGACGGGGGCACCCTCACCGTGATACGTCGTAGAAAATACTACATTAATTAATTTCTTATTAAAGCTTTTATCTAGAATATAATATTCGACTAATAGAAGGTAAATTGCCAAACATGCGTATATAATTTTTCTTAAGTTGAGTTTCAAAATGGCATACCTAATGAGATTAACTAAACCTGATTACTTAACTTATTTTTTTCAGCAAAATCACCCTGCTGTTCTGCCTGCTGCATTTCAGCTTTTAGCTGCTCAATTTCCACCTGAAACTGTCCGTGCTCAGCCATTTTTCTTTTCAGGAATCGCGCTGTGGTTTTTGTTTTTTCGGTCATACCTTCGGGAGTAAGGAAGTAGGCATAGCCAATCTTACGATCTGATTTGGCGAAGTTACCTAGCTTCAGGGTTCTTTTCCAGCACTCTCATTAGACGAAGCTAGAGCTCATCTTGAAACGATATATCCCCTGTATTTTTTGGCTGTGGCATTTTTCTTTCAGGGACGCTACCGCACGGTGAGTTATTGCGCCGGCACGGAAAGTTTATCTTATGAATAAGCTTATCCTGATATTTCTCTAGGGTCACCTCCTTTATATTCTTTTTTGGGTGATAAATCAAACCAGTTGATAGCGCTCACGGGATATGAACTCAACAATCAGTTTGTCGTGTAATTTGGACGATTTCAAAAAGCAAATGGTTTTTCGCAGAAGGCGCTTCAATCGAGTTAGAAAATTTAGATTGTTGTGCTCTACCCGCTGAGTAAATACCTTGCTAACCACGCGCCTATCTTTATTCAGATGTGAGTTGTAAGGTTTTCAATCATCGGTACCGTAGTAGCTAATTTTATAAGGGTCCAGTTTTTTCAATAGTTTCTTTAATGTCTTGCTTGATCTTCTATCAGAGGCGTGAGCAAGAGTATTTCCATTTTGGTATTTTCGACGGGAAGTTATGCTACTGGGTGGTGAGGTAGTTTCTTAATAATAGATGGTTGTCGTTTAAATGAGTTGCAAAACACGCCCAATATGGCTCACGACAGAGCCAGGACCTTCTGAATCTGCTTCCTACGTATCAGCCGATTTACCTTCAATAACGGCAAGAACAGCTGTGGATTCCCTTTAGATTCCAAATGTTGATATTGTTGGCGAGAAACGCCAACACACAACATCATGTCGTTTTGTTTGAGACCTAAATCTCAATGCCTCTTTTTGAGCTACTGAAGTAAAGTACTCATGCCATTGTGTAAACACATATATTGCTTTAAAGGCAAGATGATCCTAAAACCTCCTGAAAGCAACTTATTTATTGCTTTCAAGGGTTTTGTAATGGCATATGGTTAAACCTAGGATTTAGCTATGGGAAAAATCCTTAACTAAGGATGGCAATGAGCATCAACCCAGAACAGCGATATATTATAGATAAACGCTTTACTCAGCGTATAGAACGGCAAACCCTCAATTTTAGAACACGTTTGAAGCAGTTTTGCCGTCGGTCTATCTGCTGTTCAAGATCAGCAGAAGTTCATAATAAAGTCATTGGCCAGTTTATATACTGATAGTACGATCAACTCCTGTAGATTTTGAGCCGATCTGTAATCATTTCATTGCATTGTGGACATCGCTTTGGTTTCTTTTTCTCACTGCAGCTTGAGCAATAGGCTATATGACCACAAGGTATAAACAATATGTCATTTTGGCTCTCTTTGCAGCTGGGGCACAGCATTTTTTCTAATGTTTGATTTAGACTTTGAGGCAGTGTTGCTTCAATGGATGATGTCGTTGCTGGTGCCTCTTGTGGAAGTGAGGCAGGGTTTTCTGGTAAATACTGGTTGTTATTGTATTGTTCCTGACCCCGTTGTGTGTGTGGCCAGGCTTCTCGTGTTTGAATTGGGTTTTCTTGAGCTTGAATTTGCATTGCTTGTTCTTGCGCTCGAGCCTGTTGTGCTGGAGCTAGCAGCTCTGCTACTACAGTAGGCTCTATTAGAATAGTATTCTTATTTTCTCGACTGAGGTTCTTATTCTTCATCAATTGTGCAAAATCTACCCCGCCTAGATGATAGTTTAGGGGGCAATTTGGGTAATATTGACCGTGGGCTATTATTGGTTGTTCATTAGCAATATCTGTGAAGGTTAGTTTTCCATTGCAGTAGTAGCATGTTAACGTGTTCTCGGCTGATAGAAATAAGCCCACCTCAGCTAAGTGACTGTGTTGAGAGTATTGTCCTTGAAACGTTGCTTGACGATTGCCGGTCTCTTGCCTGTTCTGATGATAAGGTTGTGATAAGGGGAGTATATCGTTTAGGGCGTTTTTAACCTGTCCAGTTGGAGCTGTAATCGTAATTTCATTAGTAATAGTCATCTGTTGATCTGTAAGCATAGGCTCACCAGCGCAGGCTCCTTCAGCCGGTGCTGTGTTTGCGTGTTCTTTTGGTAACGTCGTGGTGTGAGTTGTATGAGGTGTGTTGTCATGTTGTTTACTGTTTATAGCAGCAGTTAGGTCATCAAGATTAACGGCGTTTCCTATCCATGGGCGGTTTAAGTTAGGGTGGCGATTCAGAATACCTTTGACGTATGTAACGCCTAAAGTACGAATTATGAACGCACATCCTGGGAACCATTTAGCATGTTCAATAAACGGATCATCATTATTACCCCAGTTTTCTACTCCGCCATTACAGTAGTAGCATGTCGTTTTGTCAGACATACCAAGGTAAAAAAAACCAGCCTTAGCGATTTGCTCTGTTGAGGCTTTTATTCTCTTTGGCCAAGAATGATTAAATGTTTGTATGCGCGTTGCCAAACATCTCATGTGCGGACTTGACGGATAATTCAACGGTAAAAGCTCAGATAATTTTCTTTTTTCATTAGTAATAGTCATCTGTTGTTCGTGTTGATCTGTAAGCATAGGCTCACCAGCACAGGCTCCTTCAGCAGGTGCTGTACTTGGGTGTTCTTTTGGCGACGTCGTGGTATGAGTTGTATGGGGTGTGTTGTCAGGTTGTTTACTGTTTATAGTAGCAGTTAGGTTATCAAGAGTAACGGGGTTTCTTATCAATGGACGGTTTAAGTTAGGGTGGCGATCCAGAATGCCTTTGACGTATGTAACGCCTAAAGTACTAATTATGAACGCACATCTTGGGAACCATTTAGCATGTTCAATAAAGGGATCATCATTATCATCCCAGTTTTGTAACCCGCCATTACAGTAGAAGCATTTCGTTTTGTCAGACTCATTAAGGTAAAAAAAACCAGCCTTAGCGATTTGCTCTTTTGTGGCTTTGATTCTAGTTGGCCAAGAATCATTAAATGTTGCTTGGCGTGTTTGATAATGTTGCATGTGCGGACTTGTCGGATTATTCAACGATAAACACTCAGACAATTTTCTTTTTTCTAACTCTGTAAGGATATTGTATTGTTTGTCATTATGTTTAATGGCTTCAATCTTTGCAGTTAGTTCCTGTAGATTCTGGTTCCTTATGTTAGGCTCTAAGGGTTGGTTACGACTGTCGCCCTTATGCATGCTGCAGTTGCCAAAGTGTCGAGAATGCTGCTCTTGAACAACATCATTAGCTGCCCAGTTACGAAGTATGCCAGAACAAAATGCACATTGTGCACGATCTAAATTACCTAAATAAAAAAAGCCTTCTTCAGCTAAATCAATGGGCAACATAGGTGCTGGATAACATGGCCATGTGGCAAACGTTTGATAACGATTTGCTTCTAAAGAAAGATCTAAGCTTCTTACAAAGGCTTCTTGTTCTGCATTAAAAAAATTTCCGAAGATAATAGAGAGTGGCTGTTTTTGTTGTTGACATAACCTTTGTTGCTGTATTGGGCGGTGACTGTTTCCTTGGGTTGTGTTGAGGAAAGGCTCGAGGGCTTTTAACCTTTGTTCATATGCTGTGAGCAGGGGGTCGTTTTCCTCTGTCGTATTTGTTACAACCGGGCAGCCCTGGTTATGGCGTTGCGTTCTGTGCGAGTCGTCAAAAAAGGCGCTTTGGTCTCCGAATTCCCAACAATGTGCTGTTATTCCGCAATACCAGCATTTAGTTTGATCGCTGTATCCTGTGTAATAAAAACCGTCCTTGGCCAATAACGCCAAGCGGGGGAGGAACTTTTTTTGCTGTTCTGGAAATCGAGTAAAGCTAGAGAGTCTGGCAGAGTAAGTTTGAAGAAGGTTTGTAGGGCATATGTAGATAGAGGCTTGCCCGGGAGGATCCTTTTCGAAATTCTTTATTCTACAATCCGACTGAATGATGTCATCCTCTTCATTCTTAGCTAAATTGGGACAGCATTGTGTTAACACATGAATCATTTGTTGTGCTTGTGCTGCTTTTTGATAAGTGTTGTTTTGTTCAGCGCAGCTAAAGAGCATTAAGTTGCAGTTGATAGGCGATTGTTGGTAGGTATATTTTATATTTCCATTAATAAGGTGCTGTGGGTTGTCTGTTAAATTGGGGTTTATGGCGTTTTGTATTTCCTTAACAATGAACGGATTCATGCCAGAATGCTTATAATTTAAGATTAAGACAGTCGCTATTGTATTTTCATCGTTATTAGGGTCAAGGGTGAACTCTACGTGCGTTTTTTCTGGAAATAATTCCATTGACCAGCAGTGATGTGTGTTGCCTGTGTTGAAAAATTCCTCATCACCGTCTGCATGTTTTTTTAATAAAGTTTCAGATGCATGACAAGGGGGCAGCCCTTGCTGAAAAAAAAACACTTCACTATTTTTTTGTAAGGGTACAGGTAACATGAGTGCCGAGGGTGAACAGGTGTAAAACGTATTAACAGAAGCGATATCGTTATCGTCTCGTTTGTAAAAATTATTGTTATTTGAAAGGAATTGAATCAGTGATTTTGAGATTGAGAAGCTTTGGGTTTGTTCTGGCTCCCACACTATAAATTGGATGGCTTGATGATCGGACTTCAGCTTAATGAAAGATAATTTGGCTGCAGCTTCAGGACCTAAGTTATTTTGCAAGTAAGCATGCAGGGTTGAGCTTGTTGATGTTTGTGGATGGATGGGTTGCGCATGTGCTAGCAAGGAAAGCGTTATGTTAATAACGAACAGCAGAGTAAAACTGCTGCGATAAATAAAAGAAAGCGTGTTATTCATATTGATCAATCTTATAATTCAGGATCGTAAAAGGCGTGCATATAGCCCGCACTATCTTGCTATCAACCATATTTTGTTGGGTACAAGCTATGATGCTTCTAGTTATAAAATAGTTGCTAATAGTGACATTGCGTAATTTTTTTATACGCAACGCTGAGGAAGTAGGCTGGTTTTATGGTTTTTATCGTGCTTATTTTACATGCAACTGTTTTATTTGGTGAAGGTTAAGAAGAGAGGATAGTGCTCCTGGTATATAAAGCCGCTGATTACTTTCTCATGAATTTATTCTGATCTTGAAAAGCAGATAGACTAACCGCACAACCGCTGCAAACGTATTCTAATATTGAGGCTATCAACGCTTATGAATCTTCATCAGTAATATTATGGATAGCTGCTAAAAAGGCTGATTTACAAATACTCGAAATTCAGTATCTTCTTTGCTGGAGGCTATTTCCGTTCGGACGGTTACACCTTCGACATCAAAGCGAATGCCACCGCCAATACTATATTTCATATGGCTATGCAACTGGCTTAAACTAAAAGTATCTGCTACCCGACCTGCATCGATAAAGAGTGTCCACTGCCACCAAGGTATATTGTATGCCCCTATCACAGGTAGATTATTCAGAGGTTGCCACTGTGGCATGACTCGGTATTCTAGACTGTAAGAAACAGCGGAGCGGTCGTAGAATCGGTTATTTTCATATCCTCTCAGTCTATTCCATCCTCCAAGGCTATTAGCTGCAAATGATGGTGGCCTCTGATACTGCTGGGTGCCATTAATGGTTGTGGTATCATTCCAAGTTGGAGTGTCAGCTAACCATGCGTTAAAAGCAATGACTTGCTGACGCATAAAATTATTGGCTCCTATGTTTAAAAACTTACTGTATGCCCCTTCCCATGTTGTCCATTTTGGTCTGCTGCTACTTCCCCAGTCATGGCTTAGCGTGAAAGAAAGCTCACTGCCTCTAGTAGGAAGCTGTGTTGAATTTCGATTATCATAATCTACAATAAATCGCATGCCCATTGCTTGGTTGCTGTCGTTTGTTTTTGCTTTATCACCTAATACTTGGCGCTCATAAAAAGGCTGAAACTCTAATGATGTTTGTCCCGACTGCAAAGGGTTCCATATACGACTTTTTTGAAAGCTATTCTTGTCTTGCTGTGCCATGCTGGCAAGAGCGCCTTGACGGCCATTTCCTATAGGCAGAATGTATTTAAACTTAACTTTATAGCGGCTTTCTCTACCGCTTGTTCGAACATAGTCATCTGGATTAGAGTCGTTTGAACCAGCTTGTTCATCAATAAACTTAGGGTTACCTGGTACATAATAGTTAGTTTCTGAAAAATTAGCTTCAATGGCGCTGATACTTATTAGCCACTGTTTCATATTTGGCATGATTAAGTTATCTAGATTGAGGTAACCCAACCACGATTTATTTTTTGACACAATAGCTGTACCAAACAATACGGCTTGCGGCTGTCCTGCATGTCGTAATAGGCCAGAACCGCCGATTGCAGTACTCCAATCTTGGGAGCTGAAAATAAAAGGCACCCCAACAAATTGTTTTTCAGAATCCTCTGTTTCATTAGCATAAATCTTGCTCACAAGACAAAGGAGACCGACAAATAAGACTATTATTCTTCGCATGAAAAAATGCTTTGGCTTGTCAGTTGATATTCGTCATAAACGAGTATGCATACTACTATTTTGTTGTAATCAATATTGATCTATTGCCTTTCAAAGCACTATATCGGGGTGGATTCTTTTAGTTAGTACCTAATCGTTTCTTGAAATATAATAGATAGCCAGCCCCTAGATATTAAGTGGCCAGAAAGTGCGCAAAGTAATACGCTTAAATTGAATAATTAGCTGTTAGCGTAACCTTCTTAAAAGAAGGGTGCTACCGTGTGTAGACCGGTAAGTCTGCTTACCGGTCTGCCACTATCTAACAGTGCTTACTACAATACGTTGGTAGCATTTAGGTCAGCAAATGCTTGCTCTAGACGTGCGATCACGGCTATTTGGCCATTGCGTAGCCATGCACGGGGGTCATAAAATTTCTTATTAGGCTGGCCATCGCCTTTAGGATTGCCAATTTGCCCTTGCAGATAGTCTTTATTTTCTTTGTAATAATGCATCACCCCACTCCATGTTGCCCATTGAGTGTCTGTATCAATATTCATTTTGACAACACCATAACTAATGGACTCACGAATTTCTTCTAAGGTAGAACCTGAACCACCATGGAAAACAAAGTTTAGTGACTTGGCTGGCAGATTGAATTTTTCAGCAACAAACTTCTGCGAGTTATCCAAAATTTTAGGGGTTAGCACAACATTGCCTGGTTTGTAGACACCATGAACATTTCCAAAAGATGCTGCAATAGTGAAGCGATGACTGATAGCGCGTAGCTTCTCATAAGCATAAGCAACATCTTCTGGCTGAGTGTATAGTGAGGATGAGTCCAAATGTGTATTATCTATACCGTCTTCTTCGCCGCCGGTACAGCCAAGCTCGATCTCCAATGTCATGTTAATTTTTTTCATGCGCTTGAGGTAACTAGCACACACGTCAATATTTTCTTCAAGACTTTCTTCAGATAGGTCAATCATATGTGAACTAAATAACGGTTTTCCTGTTTGCTCGAAGAATTGTTCCCCGGCATCCAGTAACCCATCAATCCATGGCAACAGTTTTTTTGCTGCATGATCTGTATGCAAAATAACTGGAATTCCGTAATTATCCGCCATGGCATGCACATACTTAGCCGCAGCAATAGCGCCTTCAATATGGGCTTTTTGTCCTTGTAGTTTTAACCCCTTTCCGGCAAAAAAAGCAGCGCCACCGTTGGAAAGCTGAATAATAACAGGCGATTTCACCTTTGCTGCTGCTTCCATTACGGCATTAATAGAGTCAGTATTGACGCAGTTTACCGCTGGTAGCGCAAAGTTATTTTCTTTAGCAATATCAAATATTTTCTGTACATCATCACCCGTAACGACACCAGATTTAACTGTGTTAGAGATCTTTGTTAGCATAGGAGCCGCCCCACTTTTAGAGTTTGATAAAGGAAGGTTTATAAGCAGAAAAGCACCGATTATACACAAATATTGCGAGATGATAAGTAACTTGATAAGGTTACATCTATTCTATGAATGCTTAGACCCTGTTCGCCAACGTCATGAATAGCCTGTTATAAAGTCCATATATTCTAGTCAGGCTGTTGCGCTGACGATTCAAGTGATAACAATCAAGTTTTTTCAGCCATCAATGCGTGGTCAGTAGACGTTATATTCTCTAGCAAGAAGCGTATGACGCTATTTTGCTGTATTTTATTTTAGAGCCTTTTTATGACTACTGGTGGGTATGATAAATTCCGGCATACCTTGCTTTTATAAAATAATTGTCGTTTATATGGCAGGATGATTCGTTAGGAGCATCCTGAATATGAGATTTACACCAGAAATGATAGCGAGCGCATATTTGCCCTGGTGTGACAGCATTTAAACTATTTTTAGCGAGTATTATTATGTTTTCAGGCATCATTGCTTCTTCAGGTGTGACCATTGGCAAGGCTTTTGTTTTAAAAGAAGCGGAGATTAAAATCAGCAAAAGGGTGCTTACCCCACCGGAAGTAGAGTCTGAAATTGTTCGGTTCCAAGCAGCTCAGAAAAAGACCATAAAACAGTTAGAGGCGATTAAAGCAAGTACCTTGTTAAAATTGGGCGAAAAAGAAGCTGAGGTTTTTGAAGGGCATATGCTGATTGCTACCGATGATGAATTAGAAGAAGAGGTATTGACTTCAATTAGAGCGTTACATCCTGTTGATCGAGCGATTGAAACTGCCATCACTAATAATGTTGCTATGCTGGAAGATTTAGATGATCCTTATTTGAGGGAGCGAGTAGCTGATATAAAAGATGTGGGTCGACGTATGCTTAAAAATGTACTCGATATCCCTATGGCTTCACTTGAAGATGTTGAAGAGGGAACAATCATCGTTGCCGATGACTTAACACCCTCAGATACATCCCAGATTGACCTGGATCGGGTATGGGGGTTCATCACGAATGCCGGTGGGCGAACATCGCATTCAGCCATTATGGCTCGCTCTCTTGAGTTACCCGCCATCGTCGGAACAAAGATAGCTACTGACCGTATAGTTACTGGGGATCAATTGATACTTGATGCTATCAATAACAAGATTCTGATGAATCCTGACGAACAAACACTGCGCGATTATCAGTCATTGCAACGACAACTGGAAGACGAAAAGCAAGTATTGGCGAAGCTGAAAACACTGCCGTGTGAGACAGTAGATGGTAAGCGCTTCGAGCTATGTGCGAATATCGGTACACTTAAGGATACCGAAGGCGCTCTTCGCCATGGGGCTGAAGGTATTGGGCTTTACCGTACAGAATTTCTGTTTATGGGCCGCTCTGCTATGCCCCCTGAAGAAGAGCAGTTTCAGGCATATAAAAAAGTTGCTGAAGCTATGAAGGGCTCTCCGGTTATTATTCGAACATTGGATATAGGTGGCGATAAAGACCTACCTTATCTAAATCTACCAGAGGAACTGAACCCCTTTTTAGGATACCGTGGTATCCGTATGTGTTTTGATAAGCCTGATATGTTTAATGCGCAAATGCGCGCTATTCTTCGTGCAAGCCACTATGGCGATCTTAAAATTATGTTCCCTATGGTCACCTCTGTAGAAGAGGCTCGTCGTTTAAATGGCATCGTCAATGACATGAAAATGATGTTAGCTCGTGAAGGAGAGCCTTTTGATGATTCAATTGAAATAGGCATAATGATAGAAACACCTGCGGCGGTACTGATTGCTGACTTATTAATCCAGGAAGTCGATTTTTTCAGTATTGGTACTAATGATTTGACCCAGTATGTATTAGCGGTAGATCGTGGCAATGAGGTTATCGCTGAGCTTTATGACTTTTTTTCTCCCAGTGTTATCCGTGCGATCAAACAGGTTATCGACTGCTCTCATAAGGCGGGGAAATGGACTGGCATGTGTGGTGAAATGGCCGGAGATGAACAGGCGGTCTTGCTATTAGCCGGTCTAGGTCTTGATGAGTTTAGTATGAGTGCAGCCTCTATCTCTAAGGTAAAAAAAGTATTGCGTAGCTACTCGATAAAAATGCTCCGTCAGCTAGCCGAAGAAGCGCTTAACTTGCCGACCGCCGCAGAGGTCAGGACGTTATTGAGTAAGTTTACTCATTAATGCTTGCATCTAGGGAGTAGTCCTGAAATATTCCCTCTCGATGTCCTTTAGCACCAATTGTTTTTTCTAACTACCGTAATGAGGCATCTGGGTTCCAGAAGCAAGCAAAGTGAAGAGTAATAGCAGGACTATTGCAAAGAGCTCCAACTCAGATGGTCATAGCGTAGATAGACACGATGATTGGTATTACAGGGTAGATATCCTATGGATTATAAAGTCGAGAGGCTATTTTAAGCCTGTGCCATAGCGCTAGATCATAGTTAAATTTATCCGCCACATATGCAGAGAGCTCTAATGCCGTACGCTCGAGAGTTAAAAAAGGGACAGATTGTTGCTATTGATAGTCAATATTATCTTGTTCGCCAAGTGGACACCAAAAGACCATCTGCCCGTGGTGCACAGACGCTTTATAAAGTTCGCTTCTGCTCTGTGCCAGCTGGTAAAATACTAAGTAAAACTCTAACAGGTGATGACCTTCTTGCTGATATAAATTTGTTACGTCGCCCTGTGTCTCTACTCTATAAGGAAGGTAATGAGTACACTTTCATGGATAATGAGGATTATACACAATACGCCATCAATGCTGATATTATTAAAGATGTATTACCTTATATTCATGAGGGGCAAGAAAATATCACGGCACTTTTTGTGGAAGATCAGCTGCTGTGCTTAGAATTACCTGGCTCTGTATCTTTAAAGATTATTGAAACAGCACCTGCGGTGAAAGGTGCATCTGCTGCGGCCAGAAGCAAACCTGCTCTATTGGTCACCGGTCTTGAAGTTCAGGTTCCTGAATATCTACGAGAAGGAGAATGGATAAAAATAAACACAGAAACTGGGAAATTTATGTCTCGATCATGAATAAATTGTGTATAAGTTCTTTAGTTATGAGTGATTATTCTATCCTTGTTCAAAGGATTAACCAGTATCTAAAATAGATTATATCTCTAAACTATATTACGGTTGTGCCGAACAAATCATACGGATGCTCATAATTTTTTTTTAGCATAAAAAGATAAGATATTAAATAAATAAGCAATAAGAAAATATGTTTTTATTAATAGTGAAATACTGTTTGGGTATATGCTTAACTTAGTGGTGAGGGTGTATCACAAGGACAAGGGTGAGAGTGCTATGCATTGTATAAAGCCCTATAGACAGTGCTATGTATTAAAAGGATAGATATTATGAGTTTATGGGGGTTAAAAACCTACTCTTTAATGTTGTCTCCCACCAACTTCGTTATATTAATGTTCATTGGGGTTACAACTCAGTGCTTTGCGGAAGATCATCTTAAGAGAGCTATCTACACCAAGCATTTTACGTCTCCTTTTTTGAAAGACTTAATCTTGGTGGATAATTTTTATATGAAAAATAAACGAGTTAATACAAAATCACGCAGATCTGCAATGAATTTTCAGTTTAGTAGTTATCCTTCGCAAGAACAAGTAGGCTCCTTTATTTATAAGGCGATAGATGACCCAAAAAAGTTTGCAGAAAATTCAGCGGCTGCAACTATCTTTACAGGTCTTGAATTGTTGGGCGCATCTGAATCTATTAAAAGTAGTATCAAATATATAAAAGAAAAAATACGTTATAAATTCGGCAAGTGTGGCAAGTTAAAACTAACTAGTAAAGTAAGAGCTGAAAGCTGTTTAACTGAAAGCGCCAGTATTGAGCTAAAATCAAAGTATAACTTCAAAGATTTTACATTTAGTTTCAAATGGGCATTATAAATTATTTCAATTCTTCAACCTATCCTAAGCAGAGCTAGCTGAAAAAAATGCATTATATTGTAACTTAGCTATCGATAAATCAATTGGAATTTTAAGTGGTTATGTACGCAACATCATAGAATTACGCTGCTAGCAAGTATCTATTAAGACTAACGCCGAAAAATCATAATCCAACGCCCTATATTTAGCAGACAGGCAAGCGCACTTGCTACATAGGTTAACGCCGCAGCCTTGAGAACTTTTTGAGCTGCATACACATCTTCCTCAGATAAATAACCATCAGCAAGAATAGGCAGTGCCTTATTAAAGCTTGCATCAAATTCTATAGGTAAATTAATGCATTGCACCCATAATGATGTCAATAATCCGACAGCACCAATAGTAACCGTTAGTAGAGTACTTTGCGGTATACGAGTTATTAGGAATAACAACGGCGTCATCATTAAGACAAGTGCACTTATGCGTTCGATTAAAATAGCTTGTTTAATACGGCGTTGGCGTTTCATAAAACCAGCATGCCCTTCCTTATGCTGTATGGCATGCCCTATTTCATGTGTAGCAACAGCAACAGCTGAAATGGATTTTTTCCAATAATGACTCGGTGATAAAGACACTGTCCGTGTATCAGGATCATAGTAGTCTTCCCAGTCACGCCCTTCGATCACGGTTACGCCTTTCAATCCAAAACGTTTGATCAAATGGATAGCCAGCTCGCCACCCGTACCCTGTAATTCTGGCCTCTCTACTCGGTTTTGTTTTAGTGTATAGCGAACCCATAGTTGAGGACCAAAAGTAATACCTAAAATAGCCAATACGCTTAATCCCCAGATCATAATATTAAAGTCCTTCCATTTAGCGCTTATTTTTTATTGTCATTGATCAGTAATATACACTCTTTACCTGATGTGTGACTTTTAATAATCTAGCCAGAAAGGCATGACTACCGCCTAAAATAGAAGTGCGAACCACTATCCAGACGGTATCGGTCATGCCTGTAGAAGAGTTTATCATCAATATCTTCTGTTTGATTGATGATTTATACAACACTGTTGTCACCCACCCATTACGTAGCCGTGGTACTCCTCCCAAACTTTCTGATAGCGAAGTCATCGCTATGGAAATTACGGGTGAATGGCTCGGTCACCACCACGATAAAAGCATTTACGAATACTTCAAAAAACATTGGAAACACCTGTTTCCCAATCTTCCCCACAGGAGTCAGTTTGTACGTCAAGCAGCAAACCTTTGGGTTGTTAAGCAGAAACTACATCAACACTTGGTACGAATGCTTGGTGCTGGTACGTCAGATATCCACTTGGTTGATGGTTTTCCTATGGACGCTTGTGTAAGAACAAGGGCTAACCGCAGCAAGGTCTACAAGGG
>JAQYUY010000141.1 GCA_028728195.1 Endozoicomonas sp. (ex Botrylloides leachii) | reverse complement strand
CTAAAAATAGCCTGTGAAAAACAGGTGTAAGCACTTATTTAGTGCTCATTTTGCCTAAAAATTATCAGGTGTTATCAAAATAAGCTGTTTTTTTGAAAAATCAGTTTTATGCAACAGTCCCTTTATGGGGATAAAGGGTATTGTATCCAACCAGTAAGAAGTACAGCAGCATATGATCACCTTATGAACGGGTACTTTTCAGCGTAACCCATGAGTGTGTTAATCGTGGTGCTTATAAAAATCAATTTGCTGCTTTCATAAAAAACATCAGATTCAATTTAATATTGACGTTATGATAAGATAGCTACGCCTAAAACTTAGGTGAAGCTAAAAATGGTTTGCATGAATTGCATTATTAAAAAGTATACTATAGTTACAAGAACGCTTTCTTTTTTGAAAGCATCTTTATTTTTTATTTACCATAACATTAAAAGCTAAACTTTTGAGTAGTCATATTTTTGCAGATATTATCAGTAATTTTGACACCTTAAAATTTATCTCAATATTATTAGGTTAATTAATTTATTGTAAAATTTTGTTGTAATAGAAGCAGTTAGTTATTTTACTAGCTGCTTTTTTTTTGAGGTGATGTCCATATAAGGCATAGGAGAATAGTTATGGAAGGCCCATCAAACACACAGCAAGCCGCTCTAAATAGCAAAAAAATACTTCCAAGCCATCATGGGCAGTCTGTTAAAAATGGAATTTTTCGTGCTGAAAATTTAACTGCTACCATCAATTCATTGTCACTATTAGCAAATAATGCTGAAGAGCAAAGCCTTTTTGTTTCTGGAAAAAAAACAAAACTGAATATTAGATCTAAAAAAGATATTGATGAAAAGTTAAGTCAAAAAATGCAAAAAAACAGCAAATCCACGTTTAAAGATATAGCAAGCGATATCAATTTTTCAGAAGAAATAGCCAGTCTTGTTCGATTGATTAAGAAATTTAACAAAAATGAAGAGATGTCTGAAGAAGAAAATAAAGAATTAGAAAGATTTAAAATTAGTAAAAATGATGAATTTAATACCATAGCAGATAAGTTACTAAAAAAGGCTGAAGAGGTAATTGATAGTAAAGGGCGAAAAAGTGATTTTTCTAAAGAGCTTGATGATTTGCGTAATCAATTGAATAATGCAAAAAATAACAATGAACAAATAGATAATACATTTTGGTCAAAGCTAAGTGAGCTATCAGTTTTATCAGATGAAGATAAACTGGTTAATGGTGAAATATCGAGGAAATATGCTGAAAACCTGAGCACTATATATACAAAGCTAGTAGAAGAATATGGCACCACCAAATTATTTCTACCGATAGCAGTTGAAATAAAAAAAATTGGTTGCGAGCTTATGCAAGTCAATAATAGTGCGCAGAGAATTATTATTTTAGGTAAGGAAATGTATGCATTACAGTCACTTTGGGCATTGTCTGAGCACTGCGATGAAAGTGAACAGAAGTATGATCGGATGTTTGAAGGTAAAGCATAAAATATTTCTATCTTAATAAAATTTAATTTTATTTTATTAATGCAGAGTTAATAGCGATGAAAAAAAAAACAAAAACAGCCATGGAAATATTGACAATGATTGAGCAGCATGTCAATGAAGGTACTTTTAATAAATCCTTATATGAAAATGATATTAATAACCTTAAAGGCAAGGTAAATGAATTATCATTATTGAAAAATACACTAGTTCAATTAAAAGATAAAATTCCTGAATATTCAGATGATGTTGATAGTATGCAAAGTCATATTGAAAGAATTGAAGATGATATTAGTGTAATAGTAGACAAGAAAGTTGAACAAAGAATTAGATTTAATGATGGCTTTAATAATTTAATGGATATGATAAATGAACGCAGCGCATCAAATAGAAAAAAAATAGCTCGGGTAAATAAAAAACAAGACACCAATAAAACGCCGTCAAAAAATAAAATAGAGAAGCTGTCAAGTAAGAGCAATATTAAAAAAGGAATATTATTAAAAAAATTAATTAATCTTGTCGAGCAGCAATGGGTAACAGAGGCTGATTTTGAAAAACTTCCAGAAATGATGGGTATTCAAGAGCTAACAGGTAAGATATTTATCTTAACTGAAATGGGTATATTATTAAGAATGATACCTGAAGATATGTTTGCTAATGATGAAACCAGACAGAATATTATCAGTGCGGCTCAAGAATGTTTAGATGGTTTGATAGAAGAAGAGGCCGATTCAGAAATACAAGGAGTTGTTGAGATGGAGCAAGGTTTTGGCATTGTTGGGGAAGTTATGGCAGATTTAGATTTCATTAAATCCAACGATAATGAAAGTTCCGTAAAAAAATAAATAAACTCTATTTTATAGCTTCTATAAAAAAAGGAAATCAGCATGGACTGGAAAGATGAAGTCATATCCGATGTTGGCAAGGGTATGGGTATTGATGAACTTAATTTTAGTGGTAGTGGAGTTATTAAATTTCAGTTTGAAAGCGATGGTGAGTTATGCATTGAGTCTCGAGAGGATAGGGTTTTATTTTATTTGACTCGACAGGTAGCTCATCATAATTTGCTAGATATTATAACTAAAGCATTAAAATATTGTCACTACTCTCAAGCAATTAAGTTTCCATTGCAAGTGGGGTTAAAAGGTAATGAGAATTTGTTTTTATGTTCATTTTTAGAGAATGAGTCATTTAACAGACCAAATATCGAAAATTTAATAGAAACAATAACAGCGCAGTTCAATAAACTAACTGAGCTTTGAAAAGTGTGAGGTAAATAAAAAGTAGCATGTTTAATTCTTAAGGGGACATAGAAATGGCCGACAACAAGATTAGCCCAAATGAGATAATGGGTAAAGCTATAGGCGCTAACAATGAATTTGCCATAGCAGAACAGCCAGATGAAGCATTGAGCCAGCGTTTTACTGGGTTGGTATCCGGGGAAACTAAAGAGAATGTCGATGATCAGAATAACAATGTCAAAGCATTAGCTTCAGTACAGTTTTCAGATTTGGAGAAGTCGGCTAATACCGTACCAAAGGCTTTAAGCAGTGGAGGTGCTGAACAAGTTGATTTCGATTTAATCTCAGCAAATGAGAAGCATAGTTTGGCTGAAGATATTTGGAATGCAAGCGAGTCAAACTCGCCAGGTAATGGGTCTGCTCTAGGTGAGCATATTGAATCTCTGCCTAGTGCTGGGACATTGGGGGATAAAATCTTGCAGGGCATGCAAAATATTCGAGAACATGTTGAAAATGGTGCTCGTCAGGTTGAAGCTAATTTAGACCCGGCTAGGGAAACCATGAGCATGCGCGAAATGTTTGAGACACAGTGGACGATGTCAAAGCTTATGATTACAGAAGACTATATAGGCAAGATTGTTAGTAAAGGGACTCAAGCATTCGATACATTACTGCGTAATCAGTAGTTTAAAGGGGTATGAAACACACCATGATGCATTCTACCTTTCGGCTTTTAACTGTTTTATGTTTTTCCCTGTTTTTGATGGGGTGTAAAATCGAGCTGTACTCAGGGCTAAATGAGAAAGAAGGCAACGAAATGCTTGCTATCTTATTAGATGGGGGTATTAATGCAGAAAAATTACAAGATAAGGATAAAAATCTCACTTTGATGGTTTCAACAGATGATGTATCTAAGGCTATTCGGCTATTAAAAAGCTATGGATATCCTCGGGAGCAATTTTCTTCTATAGGAGACATCTTCCCAAAAGAAGGACTCATTTCTTCACCAACTGAAGAAAAAGCTCGTTATACGTACTCAATGTCTCAAGAATTATCGTCAACACTTTCGATGATAGACGGTGTGATTACCGCTAGAGTTCACGTTGTATTACCTCAAGAAACAGATTCTTTGACTGAAATCATCTACCCATCATCAGCTTCGGTGTTTATCAAATATACATCAGAGCTAGAGCTTGCTGGGTTTATTCCTAAAGTAAAAACCTTAGTTGCTAATAGCATCGAAGGGTTATCATTAGATAAGATTTCAGTTTCTTTATTTGCAGCAACACGTATTAATCAGGTGGGTATGGGCGTTCAGTCAGAGGTCCAATCACGTGATCTCCAGAAAACTAGCGGAACAGGAAAAAAAGTACTTATTTTTATATTTGTTCTTTTATTGTTATCAGGTATTGCAGCCAGCGGCTTCTTATTTTGGCTGTCTAAAAATAATAAAACTCTCAAACCAGGGTTCTGGAAATTTTGGAAGAAGTCAAAAAAAGGGAATAATAATGATGAAGGTATAGAAGAAATGCAGATAGATCTCAATGATGAATAAGTCCATGGCTGAGGAAAAAAAACCTCTTGATTTAAGTTTGACCAAGCGAATCATTCACTTTAATTTATCCCCAATTAACTATATTCATGCTTCATGGATAAAAGATGTGGATCATGCTCAGTTAGTTGCTTTTTTGAGAAAAAAAGAAGACAGTCATGTCTGGTTATCAAAATACCTACTAAATTTTTTCGAGCTAAGTTCACACTTTGATTATGAGTTTATTTCACCAGAAAAACGCATTGCCTTGGCCAGTACGGATGAGCTATTAAAGTTAATTCTCTATATAGGTATAGTCATTAATGAGCAGGTCATTCGTTCTGTTATTGTACGTTCTCAAAGAGCAAAACTTGAGCAATGCCTTGGCACAGAGGCTTATTATTTTGCCGTAAAGAAAGCACAATTTTTATCAAGTAATAATTATCAACAGATACCATTGGTAGCTATTAATTGGGATGATATCAATCGTTTTAAATCACTTTTAATGGCAAATGGGTTAAAAATTTTATCTATTGTTTATAGTGATATGCCAAGTGCTTTTAAAAAAAGGCTTTCACTTAAGTTACCAAAATCATGGTGTACCCATTTAGAACAGCCTGCTGATAACTTATCAAATAAAAGCAGCGTACGAAATTTACTAATTAAAAGCTATAAGGAGGTGAATAGAGAATGGCAACACCTATTGTACTAGCGGGTGATAATTTATATGTAGATCAATCTTGTAACGTATTAAAAGCAAGAGATTATGAAAGCTGGATAGATAGTCAGGATATTATTAATAAGGCACAAGAGCAAGCAGAAAAAATTGCAGAGCAAGCCCGTGAAATGTATCAGAAAGAAAAGCAGCGGGGCTATGAAGATGGTCTTGATGAAAGTAAGGCTGAGCAAGCCGAGCAGATGTTGAAAGTTGTTAGTAGAACTATTAATTACCTATCTAGCATTGAAAAAGCTATGACCGATATTTTATTTTCAGGTGTGAAGAAAATCATTAATGATTTTGATGAAGAAGCGCTTGTTGTGGGGTTAATTAAAAATGCTCTTAAACATGTTAGAAATGAGAAGCAAGTAACTATTCGTATCCCGCCTAGTCAGTATAATATGGTTCAGGCTCGCATTAGTGATATTCTTGAAAACTATGAAGGTGTTAGCTTTATTGAGCTGGTAGCAGATCAACGACTTTCAACTGGAGATTGCATCATGGAAAGCGAAATCGGTATAGTCGAAACCAGTGTTGATATTCAGTTACAAGCACTTAAAAAACGCTTTGAAAGAGTGAACGCGACAACGCAAGCCGCTTTTGAAGAACCATCAGAAATGGGGTCCTGAGATAAATTTGTTATCCCTATGTATACAGCTATTTAAAATGATAATGTATTAACGAATAGACCAATAACGATCTCAGTTCGACATAAGCCGATAAGCTAGGTATCTAGGAATTTAGGGGAATATCATAGTGAATTGGATTTTCCGTAGCGAATTTAGTGATTTTATCTGGGAGCAGTAGTGGTGGAGGACTTTTAATGATAGCTATAAGTAGAATAAAGTCTAGATATATACGACGATAAATTAATATATAAAATTTTTTAAAATTACTGGTGGAAAAACAAAATATTTAGCTAACACCATCTGCTTCTCATTGTCTTCTTTTACTCACCCTATCCAATAACTTAATCTTTTCAGGAATGAGGCATGACTAGAAAAGATTGAGCTTGCAACAAATATAACACTGTATATAATTACAGCTATTACATGAAAAATAGATTTTATTATGATAAAACTCACTAAAAGACAGGCTGAAATTCTGTCGTTAATAAAGTCTTATATCGAAGACAGTGGATTTCCACCAACCCGTGCTGAAATAGCAGAAATTCTAGGCTTTAAGTCTCCTAACGCAGCTGAAGAACACCTGCGCACACTCGAACGAAAAGGCGCTATAAAGATCACACCGGGTATTTCTAGAGGAATCAAGATTCCCGAGTTAACCATAGGCATTCCAATTATTGGTCAGGTTGCAGCGGGCAGTCCATTATTGGCTCAAGAGCATATTGAAAACCATTTGGACATAAACCCTCATTTTTTTTCTCCTATGGCAAACTTTTTTTTGCGGGTAACAGGTATGAGTATGAAAGACGTCGGTATTCTAGATGGTGATTTACTGGCGGTGCATAAAACGCCAGAAGCAAAAAATGGGCAAATAGTCGTTGCGCGCATTGGTGATGAGGTGACTGTTAAGCGCTTTGAACAACAACACAATAATATTTTTTTACATCCAGAAAATTCAAACTTTGATACGATTAAAGTTAATTTAAAAACCGACTTTTTTGCTATTGAAGGGCTCAGCGTTGGTGTTATAAGGAATTAAATCTATACCCTATAATAATTCAGACTCGATATGAAAATCACCTTTTTTTGAAAGATATCTTTCAGGTCTAGCTATATAGCTAGACCTTGTGCCTACATATTTTTGTGATAAAAAAATGTATCTATTGGCTTCTTACCATAATAATGGCCACTTTTCTGGATACGTTTATTGTTATACTAATACTAATCGTGTTTTCTAACTACCTGAATGAGCATGGGCAGCCGAGCTCTAGAGCAAGGTGAAATGATGAGTAAGAGTAGGGCTATTGTAGGCGTTCCAACGCAGCGCTAGTATTCAGATAGTCAGTAAAATGGCGTAGTTAAAACAGTTAGCTGAGTATAATTCATTCAATCTATATTTTTCGCAACGGCTCTATCCGCTATAAATTTTTTCTTTATTACGAGGTAATAAAATTTATTGAGCCCATTTTTTATAAAAAAATTACTATACTTTTTTTAAGTGTAGTTTAAAAGATTGAAATTTTTGTGGAATATATTGCACCTTATTTATCAAAATCAACTTGAAAAGAATATTTTTTTTTCTATGCTCTATAGATAAATTAATAAAGAGAATAGTTTAATGATTTATAAACGACTATGTACAGGGTTTTTGTTTTTAATTTTTACAGGCATATTTGCTGTTGCTAATAGCCATGCTATGTTTGCCCATCAATTTAAACAAAATAATGCAGGCGGAAAAAAAAAATCATTTGAAGAAAAATATAGAGAAAACTTTAAAGTAGCTTCAAAAAAAAGAAAAATTAAAAAAATAACGATTTCTCATCAGTTGTTTCGTGATTTAGCACCTATTTTGACTGTAAACTACCTTGGTTATAAAAGATACAATGAAATGAGTTGCTCAATAGATAAGGTAATCACAAGTAAACTACGAGAACAACAGGAGGAAGATGAAATCTTCATTATAAAATCAGCTGCAGGAAAGAAAAAAATTCACCTTATGGAGCTAGCAGAAAAGGTATTTTATGCTGAAAACAGTGGAATGCAACTCCATAACATGGTGCTAATACTTTCGAACCTAAAATCAGAATTAGCATTTTTAAAAGAAACAAGTTTACTTATATCTAAACGAGATGAAATAAATGAAATTTTTATTACTTTATCTAATTATTTTGATAATAATTTTACTAAAGAGTTAACTGAAGAAGCTAGCAGTCAAGGAAGTTATTACTATGATGAATTAGTTGATCAGCAGAGTGAGAAAAGGGATAATGACACATCTTATACAAATGCCTTGTTATTCTTATCAAGTAAAAATCTTGAACAAGAGAACAACCGCTATATATCAGGGTTACATATAAAGCTGAAGGAATATTTATATAAAATAGCAAGTAAAATAGTAAGAAGATGGGTTGATGATCAACCATATGATTACTTGGGTACAGATGCAGAAAAATTTTTATCTGATATTGAAAGCGCATTTGTAAATAATAAAATATATCCATCAATGGATGATAGGTCAATTACTAATAAGTTCTTAACAGCATTATGCCGAGGTATTGTTAATATTTATTCTGATAATGGGCTGATTAGCTATAATAATGCCTCTAAGGAATCAAGTATATCCTACATCATGGCATTATTTGAAAGATCAGCTTCAAGGGAAAGTGTTGTTAATGGCTCTGAGGTAAAATTTAAACTATTTGCCCAGAGCATTTTTCAATGGAAAAACTTTTATCTGTTAGATGCAAAGCTAGAACAGTATTTGAGTTATGAAAAAGAAGACGGCAACAATTGCGATGACACATCTTCTGAAATATCTTTTGGCACATATGACGAAATAGAACCGCTATTACATGACAGAGTGGCTGAACCTAACCAGCATCAGGTAAATGGTTACAGCGAACTTAAGACTGTAATACCAGTGATACTGGAGGCAATGCATAAAAGATTGCTAACATGCAGCTCTGCTGAAGAGCATAAGTATTTAGCAAGCTCATTGAATACGTTATTTAACAATATCAAGGGGCAAGCTATTATGCCTTGTTTTTCGTTAACGGGGGTACTAGCTAGGAATTTTGAAGAATAAACCGACCTACCTTCGGGCGCTAAAAAATAATTTTAAATTTTGTAGACCATAAAGACGGTTTATCTGAGATTCATGTGTATACATCGGGTGAAAGAATAATGCTTAGTTTTTCTAAGCTAACAGCCGAAGTGGAGAATAGAACGTAGAAGAACCGATTTAATGCGGTCACACTCTAGAGCGTCCCGCGACATTTTGTAGCGGGATTCCAAAACAGCTTTCTGCTGCTGGGTGAGTGTGCATTTCGGCATAGTTATAGAGTTATAGACGGGCAAAAAATATTAAAAAATCAATCATCTTCAATGGTCATGGGGATATATTCATCTAGTGATAGGCTAACAAAAATGTCGTCATATTCTAGGATATGACGAAAAGTTTTCTGTCCTTTAAAATACGTATAAGCAGTACGCATATTTCCAATATAATAGGTTGAGATCACAAATTTCGGACTTTTTTTCAATACAGAGAAATCAGCTATGTAACCATATACACGAGATGCCCATTTATTATTTCTCATTTTTACTAGAAAAAAACAGCCACAGAGCGCACTCATGTTTTTAAGTATATTGCTAGTCAAGATATCATATCTATACCCGTGACCATTGAAGATACTTGATTTTTCAACATTTTTTGCCAACCTATAGCTATGCCGAAATTTACACCCACACAGCAACAGAAATCTATCTTGGAATCCCTCCATAAAATATCACGGGATGCTCGGAGAGTGTGACCGCATTAAAGCGGTTCTGCTACGTTCTGAAGACTGGTCAGTAAAAGCCATTTCTCAAGCGCTTAGAAAAACTGAGCACTCTATCGCTCGGCATATTAATGACTACCTGACCAAGGAAAAGCTCAAGCCTGAGAACGGTGGCAGTGAAAGTCATCT
>JAQYUY010000140.1 GCA_028728195.1 Endozoicomonas sp. (ex Botrylloides leachii) | reverse complement strand
GATGGCAGCACAGAATGACTACAAAGAAGTCGTTAAGCTTCTGATTGACAGTGGCGCCAACGTCAATGCCGTGAGGGATAATGGCTTCACTGCCCTAATGCTCGCAGCAGAGAATGGCCACGAAAAGGTCGTTAAGATTCTGCTTGAGAATGACGCCAACATCGATGCTGCCCTAAGCAATACTGAGGACACCAATGGCTTCACAGCCCTAATGCTCGCAGCACAGAATGGCCACAAAAAGGTCGTTAAGCTTCTGCTTGAGAATGGCGCCAACATCAATGCCAGCCTAAGCAATACTAAGAACTTCAATGGTTTCACTGTCCTGATGTCCGCAGCATATAACGGCAAAAAAGAGGTCGTTAAGCTTCTGATCAAGAGGGGCGCCAACGTCAATGCCGTGAGGGAAAATGGCTTCACTGCCCTGAAGTCCGCACAAGCGAATGGCTACACAGAGATCGTTGAGCTTCTGATCGAGGCTGGAATAAAGGGTAAAGATCAGAAGAGTTGATAGTGCTCTCGGTATATAAACTCGCCGATTACTTTGTCATGAACTTCTCCTGATCTTGAAAAGCAGATAGATCGACGGCACAACCGCTTCAATCGTGTTCTAAAATTGAGGTTTTGCCGCTCTATACGCTGAGTAAAGCGCTTACCTATAATATGTCGCTCTTCTGGCAAGTACTTCGCGTATGACTGCCACTGATCAGTGCAGAAAAACTTAAACCGATAGGGCTTGAGTAGCTTGAGTAGCTTTTTCAGAGTTGCATCTGTTCTACGACCAAAAGCGTGTGCAATGATCCGCTTAAATCGTGGTTCCCATGCATACCAAAGCCAGCGTTTATTTTTCTTACTCCCTACGAATGACCATTGTTCATCCATCTCACAGATCAGCTGAACCTTTTCATTTTCAAATGGAAGTTCTGTTACAGATGGTGGTGATAGTTTTTAAATGAGTGAGCTGAACAACCTGCTCATGGGTTCCAGGCTGGTTAACGCTGTAGAGGTAATCACGCTGAAAGGTTTTATTACAACAACGGCAGAGAAACCTTTGAAAACCTGATCTTGCCTTACCATTTTTGACAATATCATCTGATTTACGACAGTGAATACATATAACTTTAACAAGAGCCATAATGCTACAAAAAAAATCTACAACCGTAGCAGGTTTTGCTAAAGTTGAGGGCTATCAACTCTTATGAACCTTCACTGAATAAAGTAGTAGGCGCCATTAGCTCAGGTATGTCGCCTGTTATTCCCATTGCTTTTCGAACAAGTGACTGTTTGATTAAAGGCAACTGATTCACCGCTCTCATACCGGAATTTCTTAACCACCGGATACGTATATTATCTGCTGCAAATAAGTTTTGAAACCCTCTCATAGCTTCCATCATCAGTAGATTATGGCCTTTCCTACGACGCTGGTATCGACTAAGAATATGGCTGGCACCTATATCATCATGACGATGTATTGCCCGTTTTAGCTCTTCAGTAAGAATAGCCACATCCATAAAACCGAGATTTGCGCCCTGCCCTGCTAGTGGGTGAATGGTATGGGCAGCGTCACCCACCAGCACGACGTTGTTACGGTAATAATGCAAGGCATGACGTTGGCGTAGGGGAAAGTAAAAACGAGGCTCTGCATGAACTACTTTACCAAGTTTTTGCTCAAATGCTTTGCCTATCTCTTTGCAAAATTTGTCAGTATTGAGCGCCATGATTTGATCCGCCTGATCTGGAATCAAAGACCAAACAACGGAGCAATAATGCTTGTTCCTTCTTCCTGTCAACGGTAAGAATGCAAGGGGGCCTGCGTTAAGAAATACTTGCCACGCGGTATCCTGATGGTAATGTTCGGTCTCTACGGTTGTCACAATTGCATGATGAAGGTAGTCTTTTTGCGACAGGGGAATATTAGCTGTTTGTCTAAGTTGAGATTCAGCGCCATCAGCGGCCACTAATAGCGTGCTTTGCAATGTTTGGCCATCAGTCAGTGTTACCATGTTACTTTGGCCATCAAGTTGAAAAGTCAGCTCTGTTTCCCAAGGGTAAAGTTTGACCGCTGTTTCTTTTAATCTAGCTAATAACGCATTGCTTATTACGCAATTTTCAACGATGTAACCTAGGGCTTCTGCGGTAGTACCAGAGGTATCAAATCCAATCTCGCCCGTGCCTTCACTGTCCCATATTTTCATGTAATGGTAAGGGCAAATTCGCTGACTGATCATACCTGACCAGGCCCTGAGATTTTTAAAGAGGTTTACTGATGCTTCTGTTAGAGCACTCACTTTGGGGAAAAAAGGGGTAGTTGACTTGATAGGTGTTGCTGTTAATGAGCCTTGATCAATAAGCGCAATGCGTAGTGCGTTTGTCGTTGAGGCCGAGAGAGCAAGTGCAAGCGATGCACCCACCATGCCCCCACCTATGATAACAACATCAAATTGTTCCACCTTTATCTACTCCTTATGCCAGCTGTGCATTCTCATCGTCGCAGTGAACATGGCAAGAAATCTATACAATGCATTTGCGCAATATAAACCATGATATGTGGCTAAAGCCCCATTGCTGCTTTAGTGAAATGACTTTTAAGTTGGCTACTGAAATCAAGTCCCAACAAACACATATTCCTAGCCATGACAGTAGGCAGCTTATTTTTAGAAAAGGCGTTGATCAAGTTATCACAAAATGCCACTACACGCTTTTGGTCAGCCTCCTGTTTTTGCAGGTAGGTCATTAGGCGATGTAAATCACCTACCGAGGCTCTATCTATCACCGCTGCTTTTATTGTATTAGCAAGTGACATTACATCACGAATAGCAAGATTATACCCTTGCCCTGCTACCGGATGAACAGTATGAGCGGCATTGCCCAGCACAACAAGGTTAGGTCGGATTTGCTCCCGTGCAATGCCCATGATCAAAGGGTAGCTGTCTCTGTGACCAATCTGAAGAAAGCGCCCAGCTCGATAGCCAAAGCTATCTTGCAGTTTTTTAATAACAGCCGAAGCCTTCATAGATATTACGTCATTTATTTCATCTTCAGATAATGTCCAGACCAGACCATAAAGACTTGCCTCAGGTTTATCAATAAGTGATTTTTTCGGTAGCAAGGCCATGGGGCCATTACGGCTAAAGCGTTCATAGGCAACGCCTTCGTGGGGTTTGTCTGTTGTTATATTAGCAATCAGGGCGTGTTGGCCATAATCATGAGTGTCGCGTATTATGCCAATTTGTGCCATTAACCCCGAGCGGCCACCATCTGCTAGCACGACCAGAGACGCCTTTATATCATGTTGTTTTTTTGTGCTATCCAACAGCGTAACAAGCATTGAACCAGCGGTTGGATTGAGTTGGGTTACTTCTGCAGGACTATATAGCGTTAAGGTTTGTTTTTTTCTATAGCAGCGCAATCTATCAAGCAGTACTTCACCTAATTTAAAGTTATCAATAACATAACCCAAAGCCGGAACACCTTCTTTCTTGTGGCTTAGCCTAGTCATACCAAAGTGCCCACGATCAGATACGTGTACTTGTTTGATTGACTCAGCATGACCTGCCAGTGAAGACCATAATCCCAGCTTTTCATAGGCTTGTATTGTCCCATAAGAGAGTGCAGAAGAACGCGCATCAAAGCTCGGCGGTCTGGACTGAGGTTGGTCAACAGGACGTGGTTCAACAATTGCAATCTTAAGCCCTTGCAAGCATGCTAATGGCTCAAGAGCGCAGGCTAATGTGGCGCCGACTAATCCGCCGCCAATGATTAATACATCATACTGCTGGCTCACTATAGCCTCTTGAATTAGTGTATTGTTTTAGAAAAAGAACTTATTGGTTGTGGTGGTCGGTTTATTTCCAGAAAGATCACCATCACCGTCGTGCGTACATACTCACTGATCGCTAAAAAATGACGTTCAGCTTCTTTAGTACTATCAATATCACTCTGAATCTGAGCAATTTCAGATAAATCTTTTAGTATTTCTTCGGCGTCTTTACTGAGCTTATGTTTTAGTGAGCCCTCACCAAAACCCGAGAGAAAAGAGGTACACCATATAGCTAATGCTTCAACTTGCTGCGGTAGCGCTTCATCTTCATCAGGCACTAATAAAAGAAACGTACTCGCTTGCTGCTTCAGTTGCGAAAGCGTTGTGGTATACAGGTCATTAAGAATAACTTTACAGTCACTGCTGAATGTTTCGCAAGCAGATAATTCAGCAAGTTGTTGTAGCCTTTCATCCTCTGATAAGCGCAATCCCGCAGCTAATTGTCCGCATAACAGGCCATGAATCTCAGAAGGGTGATTATTACAGCCCATTTCTACAAATTGGTCAGCCAGTTGATCAAAACTCACACGCTTATTATCTGGTCGTTCGTTGCTCAAGCTGTCACTCCTTCCATTTAATTCTGTATTGATCATACTATAAAAACATCAAGCGCCCTTAGATTATTGATATTTACTTTTTATACCAATCATCGTTTCTCACTACGCTCTTGCGCTGATCATCCAAACACCAGCTCTGCGTTGTAACTCTTCACGATAGCTCTACTATTACTCGTTATTCTGTCTTGTTATAACGTCGGGCTATCCATGCTTATTAGGAGAGTTAGAAAGCACGATTAGTATAAGCTGAGTATAATCGCCAGAGTGAGTTGATGAGCCATCAAAAAAGATCAGATGATTGTTCTGACATTTTCTTCAAGCTATAGTAAAGACCAAGAACCTACTTTTCAGGATGCTATGGATACTCCCAATTTCAGCGCATTGGACCAGAAAATTGAAAACCTCCTTTCACTTTGCCAAAAGCTCAAAAAGCAAAATGCGCAATTACGTGCCAGAGAGGAACGACTGCAAGCAGAGCGGCAACAATTAATAGGGAAAAATGCTATTGCCCGGGCTCGAGTTGAAGCTATGATCAGCAGTTTAAAGACACTGGAGCAAGAGTGATGACAGAAACAGCATCGGCCGTTGTTGTTAAATTGCTAGATAAAGAGTACAGAGTCAACTGCTGCGCCAAAGAGCGTGCAGCACTTATTGATGCTGCCCATTATCTGAATGAAAAAATGAAAGATATTCGCACCGGTGGCAAGGTCATAGGTCTTGAGCGTATTGCAGTAATGGCTGCTCTGAATATCAGTCACGAGCTTCTTATCTGTCGCAGAAAAACGGATAATGAACAGCATGTAACGCAACAAGAAATAGAACAATTGCTTGGTAAGCTAAATCAAGCACTGGATTCAGTGGGATGTTAATTTTACACCTTTGCATTTCAAAGGGTTAGTTTATTGCTTGTCTTTACTTATCTAGGCTGCTTGCTGCGTGTAAGCTTTTAGCCTTTCTTCAGTTGATGCCTCATAGCATCTTGAGATTTAATAGGCATTGATATCAATAGTATTGACAAGATTGATATTACCTCCTTTGTCAGATTCAGGGTCAACTGAACATTTTACGTAACCTAAATCAATAAAGTTGTCCGTGATTGCAGCAAGTTAGTTTCAGTGGTGTGTCTAGTGTATACACTTTTACGTATTTTTCGATATGACTTTATGTGCCCTAGCCTTTTATAGCTAAGTGTTACAGGTTATTCTTCTAATTATATTTTCTAGTCTTTTAGATAATTATCATGTTCGAAGCACTACCCCAAGAACGAGAGTTGCCTGTTGACGAAGCAATGGCTTCGATTAAGGTTCCGCCACACTCGATTCAAGCTGAGCAGTCCGTGCTGGGCGGATTAATGCTAGATAATCAAGGATGGGATCACGTCGTTGATAAAATAACAGCCGCAGATTTTTACCATCCAAGGCATCGTTTGATTTATGAAGCTATTTCACAACTATCTGCTGAAAACAAACCTTTTGACCCTCTCACACTGGGTGAATGGTTAAAAAACAATAGGCAGCTGGACACCGCTGGCGGGTTGGTTTATCTCACTGAACTTGTAGACGATGTACCTAGTATCGCTAATATTCGTGCTTATGCTGAGATTATCTACGAACGTTCTATGGTTAGGCAATTGATTAGCGCCAGTCAGAAAATTGCTGATCGAGCTTACAACCCTGAGGGACGCGACAGTCAAACTATTTTAGATGAAGCTGAAAGACTGGTCTTTAATATTTCTGAAGATCGCCCTGCCTCAGGTGGTCCTGTGGGTATTCGTGAGATTTTGGATAAAACAGTAAAAAAAATTGATGAGCTTTTTAATGCCGGAGATGCTATTACTGGAACCACTACAGGCTTTGCTGATCTAGATAAAATGACATCGGGCTTGCAACCGTCTGACCTTATCATTGTTGCCGCTCGACCATCTATGGGTAAAACTACGTTAGCCATGAACCTTGTGGAAAATGCGCTGTTAGCTTCTGAAAAAAAAGCGGTGGTGGTATTTAGCCTTGAAATGCCCAGTGAACAATTGATGATGCGTATGCTGTCATCACTGGGTCGCATTGATCAGTCAAAAACAAGAAACGGTCAGCTAGAAGAAGATGATTGGCCAAAGCTATTATCAGCCGTCGAGCGGCTTAAAGATAAAAAGTTGTTCATTGACGATACCGCAAGTATCAGCCCACAGGAAGTGCGCTCACGCATTCGCCGGATTGTTCGCGAGCACGGTGATGTTGGCTTGATTATGGTGGACTATTTACAATTGATGCAAATTCCAGGGTTTAGCGAAGGGCGAACTAATGAAATTTCAGAAATATCCCGCTCCCTAAAAGCGATAGCCAAAGAATTTAATGTTCCGGTAGTTGCGCTTTCTCAGCTCAACCGTTCTCTTGAACAACGCCCTAATAAGCGGCCAGTAAATTCTGATTTACGAGAGTCGGGAGCAATTGAGCAAGATGCTGATGTTATTATGTTTATCTATCGTGATGAGGTCTATAACCCTGACACAGAGTACAAAGGCATTGGTGAAATTATTATAGGTAAGCAACGTAATGGGCCTATTGGTAGCGTTAGACTAGCTTTTATAGGCAAATACACGCGCTTTGAAAACCTAGCGCCGGATGCGTATGCTCACCTTAATGATGAGTAATTGTTATTGCCTTGTTATAAATAGGTATCACGTTAGTGCGATTTAAGCGTTATTAATTGTCTGCGCTCTTTCTTATCTGGCCGGTGTTTTGGTCTTGGTATAAGGTTAGGCAACACCTTGCGTTCTAAGGCTGTTTTTTCACGTAAAGCAATGCTTTGCTCTGTTTCACGATACAATTTCTGAGCCAGTTCAGCCTTTTGTCGTTTATCTGAGAGCGAGATCACAATGATTGTACGCTCATCCGATCCTATTCTTATTCTAAGGGTATCCTGCAACTGAGGCTCTTTACTTGGTTTACATCGGCGGCCATTAAGGTACACTTTTCCGCCATTGATAGCCTCTTTAGCCAAATTGCGGGTTTTATAAAATCGAGCAGCCCAAAGCCACTTATCGAGACGAATTTTTTCTGATACTTTATGCATTGGTTACCAATATAGTTTTAAACGTGTTTACAGGATTATAATATCTGTAAGCTTTGAAGACTTATCTTTATTTTTTTGAGTTGCAGCCTACATGCTTGATGTTGTTTTGTATCAGCCTGAAATTCCTCCTAATACTGGTAATATCATCCGCCTTTGTGCCAATACCGGCTTCAAGCTCCATTTAATTAAGCCATTAGGCTTCAATCTAGACGATCAACGACTTAAGCGGGCAGGGCTGGATTATCATGAATATGCTCATATCACACTTTATAATTGTTATAGTGACTATCTTACACAAGCGAGACCAAAACGCTTATTCGCTTTAAGCACTAAAGGCCATGCATGTTACACAAAAACCATCTTTCAGAAAGGAGATGCGATGATGTTTGGCCCTGAAACTCGCGGTCTACCCGACTCTATTCGAAACAGCTTGCCTGATGAACAAGTGTTAAAATTGCCTATGTTACCTAACAGTCGCAGCTTAAACCTTTCAAATACCGTAGCCATTATGGTCTATGAGTCTTGGCGGCAGCTTCTTTTTGAAGGCGCAATGTTGTCTGATGAATAATACCAACTGTATTTTACAACCTACTGTCATCGTCAAACTCCAGCACAAAACAGAATGATGGCGTAATAGCATAGTTAGAAAAGATGGTTTATAAAATTGGAAGCGGTCTTTGAAAACCGCCTCTGAAGTACTAGGTATATTGCTAAAAACGCATGATTGAAAGCCAGAGGGCGTCTATTCAGAGTATCGGCAACGTTGTATCAATTTACTACGTGGTCTTCTTGACCAGCCTGTTCACGAGCTTGCATGTATAAGGCGTCGAAGTTAACTGGTGCCAGCATGATAGGCGGGAAGCTGCCACGTAATACCAGATTATCAACGGCTTCACGTGCATAAGGGAACAAAATATTTGGACAGAATGCCCCCAGTGTGCGGTGTAGTTCCTCATCACTTAAGCCCTTGGCCATAAATACACCTGCTTGTTGCACTTCAACCACAAAAGCGGACTCACGATTATCTTCGGGTCCATTTTCAACCGTGATGGTCAAAGATAACACAACCTCAAACAGTGTTTCTTCAAGAGGACGGTTAGAGGTATTAAGGTCTAACTTAACTTCTGGCTGCCACTGTTTCTGGAACATTTCCGGTGCTTTTGGTGATTCAAAAGACAGGTCTTTTACATAAATGCGTTGCAGGGCAAACTGCGCCTGATCCTGCTGATTATCAGCCATTGCTTTTTCCTTTGTTTGCAAAATGCTCTATACGCTATTGACAAGAACAGTTAAGCTATTTATTAACCGCTCCAGTGACATGTCACGTTACGAGCAATAGAAATACTACGTTAGATTTCGGGCTTTATCTCATATGCTCTCAGCGAGCATACATGAAAGTTTAGGACTTCAACAAGCGATCTAACTGTCCTTTGTGCTCAAGGGCGTACAACTCATCACACCCACCCACGTGCGTTTCACCAATCCAAATTTGCGGTACGGTATGTGACCCCGCCTTTTTAGTCATTTCAACCCGTATATCAGGGTGACTATCAATACTAATGTTGGTATAGGTAACCCCTTTCGCATTCAGTAGATCAAGCGCTTTTATGCAGTAAGGGCAATATTGCGAAGTATAAATAGTTGTTTTATCCATCTATTATTGACTCATTATGTTACTTTTTAGCCAACGGCAAGCTGTCAGCCTGCCATGTGTTGATACCGCCTTTTAGCTTCATTACCTTGGTGAGCCCTGTATCCTTTAATATTTTTCCGGCCATACCAGCGTGCTGCCCCATGGCATCTACAATAATTAAGGGCTTATCCTGATATTTGCTAAGTTCGCTTGCCCGCTCTTTCAATCGGGCATATGGAATATGCAGTGAATCAACAATATGCCCTTTATTGAAGTCATTTTTCTCTCTAATATCAACTATCACACCACCTTCCTGATTGACGAGCTTAGTCAGGTCGTGAGAGCTAATAGCTTGTCCACCTTTGCGCATTTCTGTGAAAATCAACACACAAATAAGTAAAGCTAATACGCCAACCAAAAAAGGGTGATGAAGGGTAAACTCTATAACCTGTTCCATGCTGATAACATTATCTCAATTAAATAAACAGTAAATTATACAGGTTTCTAGATCTATTTGCTTGCTGTAGTCTGCTTCGGGGTCAAATGAAATGCTATTGCATCAATACATTTTTGATATAAAAGTCTGTACCTAGAAAATCAAGGAATATAGATAGTCGAGATTGATAAATTAGTCATTAGTTTTTTTAGAGTGATGTAACTGCCATGAAGGGTAGCCATAAAGGTGTTTTAGACGCTGCCGCAGTGTTTTTCCTGGGGCAAAAGCATCCTTCAGCATATCTCGCCACTCATGAAAGGAGAGAGTGATTGGATTAGTGCTCTCTATTTGTTTTGGAATGCCGTAGCGGCAGGGTTCTGATTCTTTTTCTGCCACAAAAGTGCCAAAGAGTCGATCCCAAATAATGAGAATGCCGCCAAAATTTTTATCTATATATACAGGATTATGGGCATGGTGAACGCGGTGATGTCTAGGCGTATTGAACAGCCACTCAAAGCGACCTAGTTTTGGTACGACTTGACTATGAATAAAAAATTGGTAAAACAAATTTAGCAGCACTACAGCAATGACTGTCTTAGGCTGGAAACCAAGCATGATAAGGGGTACCCAGAATAACCACATACCCGATATTGGGTACATCAAATTTTGTCTAAAGGCAGTTGAGAAATTAAGGGTTTTAGAGGAATGATGAGATACGTGAGACGCCCACATCCAACGAATATTATGACTTGCGCGATGGAACCAGTAGTAAAGAAAATCCTGTAATAGGAACAGTAGCATTATACTCCAGGCGGTATTGGGTATATTAAAAAGGCTAAAATTAAAAAGAGAGTTGTAAATGGCCATAACCCATATGCCTGCTAGCTTTTCACCAACCTGATAGAGTGCTCCAAGTGAAATATTAGCCAGAAAATCTGGCCAGCTATAGCGTGCGCTTAGGTATTCCTTTGGGTGTGCTTTCAGCCAGAGAATTTCAAGCGTGATAGTGATTCCATAAACGGGTGTTAACAATAAAAGTAACAAGTTAATATCAAAGCTCATCTGTTTCTCCTTTTTTATAATAAAAATTACAGGAAACATACCGAACTGTGCGTATTACGACAATGGTTTTATACTAGATAATCTTTACTCACAGGCAGTGGCTGGATTAGCTTGAGAATACGCAGTATATTATAAAAAGAATAATAGGAAGTTTGTCTTGTATAGTTCAGGAATTATTATTTAATAATTTTCCATTGTATAACCATTCCTAGAGATACTATACACTCCATAACTTTATGCGTTTGATAATAATAAAAAAGCAAGGATGCATGATGAATAAAAGCTATGCAGCTGCTTTTGCCTCTATTTTTCTGGCAACAGCCTGCTCAACAACAGATAAGCTATCACGTCGTGACCATTCGAAATATGACCCCCTGACGGTTCGTGAGATTTTGTCAGATAGTAATCATACTGACAAAGTGCATGTCACAGGAGAGATTATCGAAAAAATAAAATCCGGCATATTTAGATTTAAAGGTCAGCATGGCAACATTATTGAAATTCATATTGACTCAGAAGATATACCAGATGAAGGATTGCGGTTGAATTCTTCAACAATTATTCGCGGTGAGGTCATTAAGGCACCAGCTGCACCTGTTTATTTAGATGCCGATAATATACGTTATGTTTTTTGACAGCGGCAATCCCGCATAGCGATATGGTTAATCCAGAATTTTTTATGCATCTCTAGCGGGCAATATTAATGCAATGGCCTTTATTTTGTGATGTCAGGTAAATTAGTTAAATTCCAAAACCTATGCCAGTCTATTTTTGGATCACCCAGCATAACAAAAATATCATTCGTTAGGCTTTCTTTATAATTGTATTTAAATCGTCGCCCATATCGATTAAGCACGGAACCTCCTGCGCCTTCAATAATAGCTTGTACAGCAGCAGTATCCCACTCTGATGTTGGGCCCAGACGTGGGTAGATATCTGCGCTTCCCTCTGCTATTTTACACCCTTTTAGAGAGCTACCCACTTGGAAAAACTGGATAGACTCAAAATAAGAATGCAGTTTTTCAATAAACTTATTAGAAGCAGAATTGGAATAGCTTCGGCTACCCAGTGTGGTTATTTTTTGACCTTTCGCTATGCGCCGGGTGGTTATTGACTTGACCTCACCGGATTTTTCTTGTCTAAAACTTCCGTAATGCTCTCCGCCCCAGTAAAAAGTATGTGTTGTTGGGGCATAGACGATACCCAGTATAGGATAGTTTGCCTCCATTAAAGCGATATTAACTGTGAACTGCCCATTTCTGTTAATAAATTCTTGTGTGCCATCTAAAGGGTCAACTAGCCAGTGACGTTGCCACCGTTTTCGCTGCGCTAAGGGTTGGTGAGCAGACTCTTCTGAAAGAATAGGGTAGTGTGGTTGCACCGCATTTAAACCAGCAAGGATAATTTCATTGGCTAGAAGATCTGCTTCTGTCACTGGGGTTTGGTCTGGCTTTTCTTTAATGCTTCTTTGTTTTTTACCATATACGTCAAGGATCGCTTGACCGGCTTGGTGCGCAATATGCTTAATAGCTGAAATCATCGATTCATTGACTGGTGTTGTCATTTTGTTGCCCACATATTTATAACTAAAGAGCCCTGTTATTTAACATGTCTTTTACCAAGTAAAGCGCAGCTAAAACCCGAGCTTCTGAAAAATCACAGCGTTCATTAAGCTCCAGTAACTGATCAAAAGAAAGCGTTTCTATGCCAAGCGGCTCGGGCTCATCTCCTTCTAGTCTTTCTTTATAAAGATCGGTAGCAACCACAACGCGTATTGTGTGATGCATATAATTAGGAGAAAGACTAAGTGTTGTAAGCTCCCGCCAATTATTTGCACCAAAGCCCGCTTCTTCTTTTAGCTCCCTATTCGCACCCTCAAACACGGTCTCTCCTGCATCAACTAACCCTTTGGGTAGTGACAGTTGATACTCTTCCATGCCCGCGGCATATTCACGAATCATTAGAAAATGGTTATTATCCACTAGAGGCACTATCATGACTGCCTGATGGCTATCATTAAAGCGCCCCAGTCGCTCATATGTTCGCTCTACACCGTTAGAAAAACGTAGCTTCATTTCTTCAACTCGGAATAAGCGAGTTTTGATTAACTCTTTGCACTCAAGGATTTCTGGTTTTTTGTCCATGGTTTTGCCTTAATAATGTAGCGCATACTCGCGAGGTTTTTTATTGCACCGATCAGGTGCAGGCGCCCAAGCTATTGCCTAGGTTCTTGATTTTTTGATCATATAACAATGCGCTACTTCTTTCAGTGTCAATATTCTGAAAGAAGTGCTTGCATGCCTTGGGTCGAAAGTCAAGCAAGATACTGAAGTAATTATTGAAAAAACTGAAGCCTTACGCTCAAATCTGCCTGAGGACAGACACACAGTTAGCAAGGCATTTACCCAATGGGTAGAGCGCAACAATCTAAATTTTCAGGCCCGATTGAAGCGCCTTATGCGAAAACCTATCTGCTTTTCGAAATGGGTCGAATTACATAATAAAGTGATTGGTGTATTTATCTCCCATTAGCACCATTAACGGGCTGACTCATCACCGGAATGCTTGCCTCATTCAATAACCAGTTGGTTAGATGGCTGTGTAACTCCAAATAGGTTTTAGGAGAGTTCTTTTTCTCTAAAATGGTTTTTATTTTATTATATAATGAACTATCTATTTTATCTTCTAAGCTTATCAAACCAGACTGTTCATCATCATGATCTGAAGATCTAGTGTCTTTTCCTTGATCAAAGGTTTGTTTTAGTTCACTTTTTAGCATAGAAAAAATCAACTTTTCCGTTAACTTATTTTTCATTTCATACTTTAAAATAGTTAACGCATCGTGATCAGCCTGATGCAGCTGCTGACAATTAAAATCTCGTCCCTCTCTGGAACAGAATTCACCTAGCGCCTCAGCATATACACTACCCGGCGATTCTTTCAGCCTCTTATGACATGTATAAATGCAACAACCCAGCAAAAAAAAATTACTTGCAAGAGAAATAGCATGACCTGAAACACTCACAGCAAGACAACACTCAGCTGCACCTTTAGCACTTGTACAACAACAGCAACCATGGACACCTCCCGAACAGGCTACACAGCCCTTATGACAATCTAGACAGCATAAAGCCGAATTATCCATGCATGCTTTACCCATAGCAGGCAGGTGTGGCATGCACGGGTGACCACAACAGCTGGGGTTACAGGTCAAACAGCAATTATGCATTCCACGCCAGATCATTGCACCCAGAACATAGTTCATAAAACTACAAGCCCCTGTAACAAGACCAAAAGCAGTGCATTGAGCACGCTTCTGACAAACTCTTTTTGACCAAGACAATTCTGCTCGTTTCTTTACATACTCCTTGTCAATGCGGTCTCCTTGTACATGTTGAGCATAAAAAATATTTCCCTTACATAACGCATCATAGTTTTCAGGATAAACAACTTGTTCATAAATGGTGCCATCATTAATAGATTTACATTTATAAATTTGCTTACACCAATCGTTACAAGCATCAGCAAACACGCCGCTGTGATATATAGATAAAATAAAAAAGAAACTAAATCGAACAATAAGACTCACTATAATTAATCCTATTACTTAAAAAAAGACACCATATTAATAAAGTCACTGCTTATATATTGCAGAGACTACAAACCCAGTAAATCCTAGTTTATCTTTTGATATTTTCTATTTTTTTATATATTATTTTTCAATTAAAGGTACTTACCCAAAGAATTAAACTCCTCATTTCACAAATTGACTAGATCGTGAATTAGCTCACTATAGGTTTTAGGCGGGTTATCATTTTCTAAAATTTTTTTTACTTTCTCTTTCAATGAACAACCTATTATATTTTGCAAGCTTATCAAATTAGGCTGTTCATCATCATAAGCTGAATATCTATTTTCTTTTGATTGATTAGAGATTTTTTTTAGATCACTTTGTAACATAGAAAGAATAAATTCTTTCGTTGATTCCTCTTCTATTTCATAGGCTAAAATACTTAACGCATCGTGATCAGCCTGATGCTGCTGCTTACAATTAAAACCTCGCCCTTCTCGTTTATATTGTACCTGAGCATACTCATTATGCTGCGATTTTTTCATCCTTTTATAACATTCTGAGACACAACAACGCAGCAAGGCCATATTACCTAAAAGACAAAAAACATAACCAATGTTACTGAGACCGCAACAAAACCCAGCTGCTTGCTGAGCACTTTCAAAACGGCAACAGAAACTATTAATAGCAGGATTACACGCAGAATTCATGAATGCTTTACCCGAAATAGCCAAGTGTGGCGCGCATAGGTGACCACAACAGGTAGGGTTACAGGTCAAACAGCAATTATTCATTCCACGACAGAGCGCTTCACCAAAAGCGTAATTCATAGCACTAACCACCCCTGTAAGAACTCTAAGCTGAGTGCATTGAGTACTCTCTTGACAAAATTCTTTTAACCTAGGCGTTTTTTGATACGCTTCATCTTGCGGATGTTGTTTATCTACATCATTGTTATCAATACCTTTTTCTGCTAAATGTTTAGCATAAAAAATATTTTCCTCACATAACTTATCATAATTTTCAGGATAAATAACTGGTTCATCAATGGCGTTATCATTAATAGTTTGGCACTGATAAAATTTCTCGCACCAAGCGTTACAAGTATGAGCAAATACACCGCTGTGATATATAGATAAAATAAAAAATAACATAGACCGAATAATAAGACTCATTAGAATTAATCCTACTGCTTAAAAAAGACACTATATTAATAAAGTAACTGCTCCTATATTGCAGCCACTACGAACCTAGTAAATCCTAGTTTATCTTTTGATATTTTCTATTTTTTAGCGCATTATTTTTGGAATATTATGGCGCTATAAATATACTTAAACGCTTTCACTATTTTTACCTATATACGACTATAGAAATTTACTTTAAAAGATATTTTTAAAAAAAATGATCGCCATAAAATATAACTGTTATAAATTCAACTTAGCTTAACAAATACAATAAATATAAGTGTTAAGAAAATTACAGCATATGAAACCATTTTACATAAAGCTAAAAACCAGATGAGAAGACTTTGAAAATAATGGGCTAGCCTTGATATTTTCCATTAAAAGCAACAGCCTTAAAAGTTAGAAGACATAAAGCGTATAGTATTGAGCTGCTCTCCATTTTATAAAATATCTAGGATATCATGCGCTACTTAAGATAACTTTTCAGCAGATAGCGTACGGCACGAAATACATCATAAAGATTTATGGTTGAAGACTTCATATTCTTATGGGCGCTTTGAATACGCAGACAATAGATTCAAATTGCTCACAGCTGTATCGCTGAGGTGTTTTTCCTTTATTCTGAATAATTTTCAAGGAAAATCAAGGTTATGCACAGTTTCTAATAACCATTTAGATTCATAAACCTCAGGCAAGTAATCGATAGCAAAAAATTATATAAGACAAGCGTCAATAAAAAATAATATTTTGTTATTTTATTATAAAGTTTTGATAGTTTAAGTAATACTAACTATTTTTAGGTAACTGTTATTTCTTAACTTGTTTTAAAAAACCACCACTAGTTGCTAAAAACTTTCTATTAAAATTTAGAAAACTGCTAAACAACGTCTATCCTTAAAAAAATACTTATTTTTTAATTAGTTATCTATTACTATGCAAGCGGTATTTTTATTTAGGGAATCGGCATGTCTAATGATCTAATTGGGCTGAAAAATCTTGGCAAAACATCTGTGCAATGGCTTAACGCCGTGGGCATTAAAACCCCCGATCAGTTGAGAGCTAACGGATCAGTTGCAACTTATTGTAAAGTGCGTGATCGCGGTTTTAAGGTATCGAAAGTATTGTTATATGCTCTTGAGGGCGCGTTAATCAATACGCACTGGAATGAATTGAGTTCAGACTATAAAACGCAGCTATTGAGAAAAGTTCATCACCTTAGCAATCATATGAATAAATTTTAATAGATTTTCTGCGTGAGAAAGTAAGCATCTTCCGAGCACATTTTTAGGTAAGCTTTTCAATACCAGTTTATAATACCAACTATCTTTTCTAGCTACGCTATTGCACAGCCCCTAACACTAGCTTCACATTGACACTCTTCGCAATAGCCGTGCTATTACTCATCATCCCCCCGCGCTGGAGTCGCATGTTTACGCCCCTACTTTGAAAAATAAAGCTTATCCGCTAATTTTTTCTGATAGGGCGCGTAGAACATACTAACCAACTCATTCAATTGATTAATTATTCAGGTTTATTCGATGATGCTTTTTTAAAATAAGCTCTTGTTACATGAAAAACCACTGGACCTAATAAAGTCAGCGCAATGAGATTTGGTATGGCCATCATAGCATTAAGCGTATCAGCTACCAGCCAAACGAAGTTAAGGCTCATAGTAGCGCCAACAGGCACCATAATAATCCATAGTAAGCGATAAGCCGTAACCCAGCGAATGCCAAATAAATATGTCACGCACCGTTCACCGTAATAACTCCAGCCAAGCATGGTGGTAAAGGCAAAAATCGCCAGAGCAATTGCCACTATAACCTGCCCTGCCCCAGGCAGTGCTGCGCTAAACGCATTAGATGTCAATGCAGCTCCAGATACGCCAGAAGTCCATAGACCAGAAGTTACAATCACCAGACCCGTTAAAGTACAAATAATAATGGTGTCAATAAAAGTGCCTAACATAGCAATTAAGCCCTGCTGGACAGGCTCGTTAGTCTTTGCCGCTGCATGCGCAATAGGAGCAGAGCCAAGACCCGCTTCATTAGAAAAAACACCTCTAGCAACACCTAAGCGAATAGCCATTGATACGGCAGCCCCAGCAAAACCACCCTGAGCAGCAATAGGCGAAAAAGCATGGGTAAAAATTAGAGCAAAAGCATCAGGAATAGCGCTTGAATTAATAATCAAAACAACCAATGATGCGATGAGATAAGATATCGTCATAAAAGGCACCAGCGCTGCGGCGACAGCACCAATGCGTTTTATGCCACCGATAAGAACTGCTGCAACCAGTCCCATTAGAACGAGACCTGTAATCCATACAGGAATGCCAAATGCATTATGCAATACATTGGCTACAGAGTTTGCTTGCACTGTATTACCTATGCCAAACCCTGCAATAGATCCAAATAAAGCAAACAAAGCAGCCAGCCAGACCCAGCGAGGGCCCAATCCTTTTTTAATGTAATACATCGGTCCACCAACATAACTGCCTTCTTGGTTCACATCACGGTATTTAACCGCTAGCACCGCCTCAGAGTATTTAGTCGCCATACCTACCAGAGCAGTACACCACATCCAAAATAAAGCACCGGGGCCTCCAAGAAAAATAGCAGTAGCAACGCCAGCAATATTACCGGTACCGACAGTTGCTGATAAAGCTGTCATTAGCGCTTGAAAAGCTGGAATATCTCCGTCTTTTTTATGCTTATCGGTTGCAAACAGTAATCGAAATCCATACCGTAATTTTCGTAATGGAATTAACCTCAATCCAATCGTTAGGAAAATACCAACACCAAGAATAAGAACCAGCATAACTGGCCCCCAGACGATGTTATGTATTGCTGTTACTACTTGAGTAATAAATACCATCGGTCTATTTCCTTACTAAGGATTGTCTATTATACCCGCTAGATATCTCACAAACAGGCTCTACAATGTTAGCTCGTCCTTGTTATCTGAGGAAAACTTCGTGCAATACCGTACTATTTTATATGACATTTGTTTTCTAATTTTTCTGAGATGACAAAATAGCTGAACAATGGCCAAGGGAGGTTATGGTATATTCTGGCCCAAGAGCTTTCACCAATGAACTATACACCTGAGTTAAACAATGTGCTCAGTCTATACCAAAGAAACTTGACACTGCCAAACATATCCATGAGCAATGGAAAAGATCAAGCAATATTCCTAAAAATATACAATTTATATGTTATAACAACGCAATGAATCTGGATTACACTTTAAGAAAGCAGCTTAATAGTTGACTCAGTAATATGGCTAATGCCCTTCCAGTAAGCTGACTTTTCTTGTTTTTTTTCTGGTTCAAAATGCTTAAATGCTACTAATGTTTGCTGAAGAGAGGCTGGACAAACCGCTGTGCGCACAGGGCGTTTCTTCTGTGCTTCAAAACATTGATCAAACAAAAGCTGCCAGTCAAAACAGATGCCCGGATCAGCTTTCCCACGAAAACCAGCCACATGCTCATGTCCAAGAAATCGATTACAGTCGTTTAATTTAGGGTAGTGTCTTTGCAGCCGCTTAACAATTAAAATAAGCGCTTTATATTGAGCAGGAGAATAAGGAAAAATATTACCGTTATAATTAACTAACTCAATGCCGATGGAAAAATCGTTGAATTTTTCCCACGTTTTATTGCCATCTTGCCAAGTGCTTGGTCCTGCGTGGCGACCTCTTAACGTTCTTCCATCAAGGCAATCAATTAGTTCATATACAGAGCCATCGATGTCGATAACAAGATGGGCAGACACAATGCCACCTAGCCTCATAAATATAGCTAATGTTTCTTGTATGTCTACTGCTGTATAATGTAGGAGAAGATAATCTACCGGGATTTCCCAGTTATCTTTATTTGGCGTTGGCATCCTGATAATGTTCATAGCGATTCATTGTGATGGTTATACCCATTGTACATTCTAACTGCCCTGATCAACAGGATAAACGCGATAGATGTAGGCTGGGCTTGCTTGTGCTGGCAAAGCTTATGGTGCGCATAATCTCAGGGCTTTCAATAGCTCATTCAAGATATTATTACTAACCTAGCTGATCTTGATGAGTACCTGTGTTGTTCTGACAATGCTGGCTATAATCTGCTAGTATCGCTGTTTATCCCAGAAACTTCATACGCGCCTGATTATCTATCGTTTCAGCTACACGGCAGTTTGATCTGAACGTTACTGAAGAGCAAAACACAAGCGAGTGTTAGATCCAGATTTCGCAAGAACTGGGCCATGTTGCGTTGTTGATAATTCCCAAATAGTAGGGTATTTACCCATGATTGATGCCAATAACATCTTAGCAATCAGCAATAACTTACCCATTCGCACCGATCAGCCTGTTCATAGTGGTAAGGTGCGGTCTGTTTATTGGCTTACTGAAACGGATAGTAAGCGGCTGATTCTGGAAAGAGGCTATGATGTTGCGCCGGATGCCTCACTGGCCATTATGATAATCAGTGATCGTATCTCAGCTTTTGATTGTATTTGGCGAGGTGAAGAGGGGATGAATGGCGTGCCCGGTAAAGGTGCGGCGCTTAATGCTATCTCTAGCTACTGGTTCAAACAGTTTCGTCACCATGGATTGGCAGATAGCCATATCTTAGATATTCCCCATCCATTGGTTTGGATTGTTCAGAAAGCCTTGCCCGTTAAAATTGAAGCTATTTGCCGCCAATATATCACTGGCTCCATGTGGCGCAGTTATGAGCAAGGGGAGCGCAGCTTTTGCGGCCTTGTCTTGCCTGATGGTCTTGCAAAAAATCAAAAGCTAGATGATATCCTGATCACCCCTTCCACAAAAGGTATTTTAAAAGGCATTCCTGGCGTACCGGAAAAGGATGATGTAAACATCACCCGTGCTGATATTGTAGCTAATTACCGTGCCTTCAATTTTCAGTCACCACATGATATTGATCATTATGAAACGTTGCTGAAGGCCGGTTTTAATCTGATCAGCGCCGCTTTATCAAAACAGGATCAGATATTTGTCGATACCAAGTTCGAATTCGGTTATGTGACCGATAAAAATGGACAAGAAAAGCTTATCTACCTTGATGAAGTAGGCACTCCTGATTCATCACGCATTTGGGATGACCCTTCTTACCGTCAGGGAAATATAGTTGAGAACTCTAAAGAAACGTTTCGTCAGCTGCTATTGAATTACGTACCTGATCCAAAGTTGTTACTGAATAATCAACGCATGGATGAACGACGGGCTCTGGCGAGAAACAAAGCATTGCCCAAAAAAATGCTTATGGAAACAGCAACCATTTATCTTAATATTGCTGAAACAATTACTAGACAACGCCTTACTTTGCCTGAAAACCCCAGAGCAGAGATTATTCATGAACTAAAGAATAATTATGGTTTGATTGAAGATTAGATTATTGCACGGTGTGTCAAGGTGCGGGAACAGGATATAACGCACCAGTTAGCTCAGTACGCTATCTAAGGAAAGCAGAGAAAAAAAGCCGCTGTTTAAATCTATAAATAAGAGGGAAATATGATGACAACCTCACATTTTTTTAGTTGGCGACGGGAAACCTTTGAAATATCATTTCTGCAATTGTGCCATAATGCAAAAGATAAGCATGATAACATACGCTATGATGTTACCCTGCTAGATGATGGGCACTTGGTAGCAGCACTTTATGACCTAAGTGTGCCTTATACCCCTGATATGAGCACCTACGATTTTGAGAAACAGTGTGTAAAAAAGGCGATTAACTGTATTCTTAATGATCATCTAAAGCAGGTTGTGACCAACTGGAGCCATGATTTACGACGTGAAAGGCTGGTCGAACTTAATAAGGACCTTAGTTCATGGAAGGTATCTTCACCAGTGCCCGAGGTACCAGCTTAGCTGCTATTCTCACAACGAATCAAGATAGTACTGACATAATAGAAATTTACATCAGACATCAATCTTTTAAGACTTAGCTTGTCATGGCGATTGAGGATCACAGTATACCAGAAAACAATACCGTAAATTGTATTCTGGACATGGCGTGCACTGATGTATATTAGGGGCTGTCGGTGAGAGTTATTTTGGGGACTAATACTAATCAAATCTTTTGACTACGCTATTGCGCTGACCACCCAATCATCAGCACTATGTTGGCATGCTTAGCACGGGAGTTAGAAAGTACGATTGGTATAATGAGCTCACTGATAGTTTCTAACAGAGCGCTGCTGACGGCCAATCAAACCAGTGTTAGCATAGAAGGTCTACACCACAACCAGATTATTTGACTCAACCATGGCAGGACGTATTCCACAACCTTTTATCGATGACCTATTATCCAGATTGGATATCGTAGATGTCATTGACAATCGGGTGAAACTAAAAAAAACGGGCCGTAACTATTCTGCCTGCTGCCCTTTTCATAAAGAGAAAACACCTTCATTTACTGTCAGTCCTGATAAACAGTTTTATTACTGCTTTGGCTGCGGCGCCAGCGGTAATGCACTTGGGTTTATTATGGATTTTGATCATATGGATTTTCTTGAAGCTGTTGATCATCTTGCTGGGCAATTGGGTTTGGATGTTCCTAAAGAGCAAAATTATAACCACAGTAAACAAGCCGAACACTCGAATTTGTACGTCCTGCTGGAAAAAACCACTGAGTTTTTCCAGCAGCAACTGAGAGAGCATGAGCAATCATCTAAAGCAATTAATTACTTGAAAGGTCGTGGTTTAACAGGGCAAATATCGCAACAGTTTGGTATAGGCTTTGCGCCACCGGGCTGGGATAATTTGCAAACCCACTTTGCTCATAGTGATGAACAAGAAAAGCAGCTGATTGAAGCAGGAATGCTGGTAAAACATGAAGACAACCACCGGGTTTATGATCGATTCAGAGGACGTATTATATTCCCTATTCGTGATAGCCGTGGCCGCTATATTGCTTTTGGTGGCCGAATAATAGGCGATGGTAAACCTAAATACCTCAATTCACCAGAAACCGCTATTTTTCATAAAAGCAAAGAGCTTTATGGCCTTTATGAAGCTCGAAAAGCTAATCGTTCACTCAAGCAGATTATTATTGTAGAGGGTTATATGGATGTTATTGCCCTTGCGCAGCAAGGGCTGACCAACAGCGTGGCAACCCTTGGTACAGCAACCACAACTGAACATATGCAGCGTCTATTTAAAATCGTGCCGGAGATCATTTTTTGCTTTGATGGCGATGATGCCGGCAGAAAGGCGGCATGGCGCGCCTTGGAGTCAACGCTTGGTTTTATGGAGGATGGTCGTCAAAGTCGCTTCTTATTTTTACCTCAAGGGGAAGACCCTGACACTATAGTAAGGGCCGAAGGGGTAGAGGCATTCAAAAGTAGAATTAAAACCGATGCCCAAAGTATAGATAGTTTTCTTTTTAATCGGCTGAAAGAAGGTATTGATTTGCAGAGCATGGATGGGCGAGCCCGGTTCACCAAGCTTGCGCAACCTTATATAGATAAACTACCTAGCGGTATTTTTAAGCAATTGATGATACAGAAGCTAGCGGGGTTAACAGGCCTGAATCCTGACCAGATTGCTCAGCATCTCTCAGGCAATGAAGCCAGTGACCCTATGACAACAACAGAGCCAACACTTCAACTAAAAAAAACGCCTATTGCAGAGCATAACTACCCACCTGCTTCGCGGGTGCAATCATGGGAGACTGAGAGAAAAAACACGCTATTTAAGCCTCAGCGGCAAGCAAAAGAAAACAGTAAAATCAGTGGTGCTGGATACGCTATACGTCAGCTACTGTGTAATACAAAGTTGGCTGAAAGTGTAAGTAATATCAGTGACTTGAAACAAAATGATTCTACTGATAGTCTCCTTCTTGTTAAATTGCTAGAAACACTGAAAAGAACGCCAGAACTTTCTGCCATTCAACTGATAGCTAGAGAACATAACACGGATTATGGCTTTCGGTTGCGACAGATTGCGATGTTTGACCTTGGTTTACAGGTTAATGAAAAAGAATTTCATGAAACACTGGACTTTATTCGCCAACAGGCTAAAAAGAATAACCACCGAGGGAAAGTAGAAATACTTAAAAAAGAGTTATCAATAACAGGTGCTGAGCAAATAAATGCGAATCACCGAGATCAAATTAAGCAATTAATGGAACAAAAACGCCAACAGTTTCGTTTAATTGATCAATATACGAAAAAAAAATAACTGCATAAAGGCAATTATTAGGTATAATTGAAGTTCACTATGTTTGGTGAAAGTCAAGTTGACTTAGCAGAGTCTTATAAAATTGTACCCTTAGTAGCGGGATAATCTAGTGACTTTTGTTCTGCCTAGTATTAATAAGCCGCATTAAAGCAGGAATAAGTTTGATACCCGACTCTTCGCAACAGGTCTGCTGTGTTTATATGTCTCTGAACGTAGCATATTTACAAACCGGTCTGAAAATACCAAGGAAGGGAGGCTGCGCTATGGAGTGCATTCCGGTACCTCGTTTCGTCAATAACCGGGCAGTAGCTATTATATGGTGGCTTTCTCGGTTTATGAGTTATAATTGCCTGTTTACGTTTTTTTCGTCCGGCACTACACTTTCGCTGTTGTTAAAGGGTTGATATGTCAGCAAATTCTCAACAACAATCCCGCTTAAAAGAGCTTATTACCCGCGGTAAGGAACAGGGATACCTGACTTATGCGGAAGTTAACGATCATCTACCGGAGGATATTTCCGACCCCGATCAGGTCGAAGATATCATCCGCATGATCAACGATATGGGCATCAGTGTTTATGAAACAGCTCCTGATGCGGATACCTTGCTCATGGCTGAGGCCGATACCGATGAGGCGGCGGCCGAAGAAGCCGCAGCGGCTCTTGCGGCTGTCGAACAAGAAGCAGGGCGAACCACTGATCCAGTACGCATGTATATGCGTGAGATGGGAACAGTGGAGCTATTGACCCGTGAGGGTGAAATTCAGATTGCTAAACGTATTGAAGAAGGCTGGCGTGAAGTCATGTCGTCTTTGGCTTATTTTCCTGGTTCTGTTCAAATAGTTGTTGATGAATATGACCGTATTCTCGCGGAGGAAGGGCGTCTAAATGACCTTATAAGCGGTTATATTGATCTAGGTGAAGATGATGTTATCGCACCAACAGTCACCCCTGGCGTTAATGCAGATGGTTTTACCGATGAAGAAGACGATGAAGCCAGCGGTCTTGATCCGGAAGAAGCCCATGAGCGCTTCACCAAACTGCGGGTTCAATTAGAAAAAACAACGGCCGTTATTCAGGAAAAAGGCTTTGACTCTAAAAAAGCCAAAAAAGCTCATGAAGACTTGGCCGAAATCTTTATTACTTTTAAGTTGGTTCCTCGTATTTTTGATTTATTGGTGTTTCGTATTCGCAATGCACTTAATAATATCCGCGAGAATGAGCGCACAATTATGCAATTGTGTGTGCGGCGCACTAAAATGCCTCGCAAGGTTTTCCTAAAAAGCTTTCCTTCTAATGAAACCAACTTAGCTTGGGTTGACACGATCAAATCGAGCAACGAAAGCTATGCCAGTAATATTGAGAAATATCGTGTTGAAATTCTCCGCGCTCAGAAAAAACTGGTTAATACAGAAAAAGACTTTTTTTTAACCCTAGTGCAAATCAAAGATATCAATCGTAAAATGTCTCTTGGCGAGGCCCGTGCTCGCCGTGCAAAGAAAGAGATGGTTGAGGCTAACCTGCGCTTAGTGATCTCTATTGCGAAGAAATATACTAATCGTGGTTTGCAGTTTCTTGATCTTATCCAAGAAGGCAACATAGGTCTGATGAAGGCTGTCGATAAATTTGAATATCGCCGTGGCTATAAATTCTCAACCTACGCCACTTGGTGGATTAGGCAGGCTATTACTCGATCAATTGCCGACCAAGCACGCACCATTCGTATTCCGGTTCATATGATTGAGACGATCAACAAATTGAATCGTATTTCACGTCAGATGCTTCAAGAAATAGGCCGTGAGGCAACGCCTGAAGAGCTGGCGCTTCGGATGGAAATGCCAGAAGATAAAATCCGTAAAGTTTTGAAAATATCCAAAGAACCCATTTCTATGGAAACACCCATCGGTGACGATGAAGATTCACATTTGGGCGACTTTATTGAAGATGCTGCAATGCAGTCACCAGTAGATCGCGCCACGGGGTCTGGTCTTAAAGAATCTACCCGACAGGTACTTTCTGGCCTTACCGCGCGCGAAGCTAAAGTTTTACGTATGCGTTTTGGCATTGATATGAACACTGACCACACCCTTGAGGAGGTTGGTAAGCAATTTGATGTTACTCGTGAGCGTATTCGTCAAATAGAGGCTAAGGCATTGCGTAAGTTAAGGCACCCTACTCGATCTGACCACTTACGCAGCTTCCTTGATGAATAAACCATAAAAAAAGAGAGGTTATTCCTCTTTTTTTTTATGATTAAAATTAACTGAGCTTTTTTTGGCTGATTCAGCACAGTAGCGTATTTCCGTATTTATCGAGTAAATACCATGCTATTAGTGAGTTTATTAACCGATAGAACTACCAACTATTATGATTTATAGCCGAAGAGCCAAAGGCATTAATTGGAAGACCTGTATTCAATTCATGCTCGGTATAGCGCTGTCAAGCGCTTGAAGAATAGATTAAAAGTATTTACGAATGATCTCACTGAGAGATTTTTTCTTATTCAGAAAAATTCAAGCGAAAATTAAGATTATGAACAGCTTCTAAAAACTCGGTAACTATCCGATCAAATCTGAACTACTACAGCACAAGCAATTTAAGCCCTTACAACCAGCCGATTAACCGGCTCAGAAAGATGGATGGTAAAATAGGTTTTGGGCAGCAATAGATATAATAGTGCTACCATTTAGTTAACGTACGCTTAGGTTAATGCTTCTTCTTTATCTAAAGATCGATGCAGCTGTCGGAATTTTATTGTTAATGCATGTTTTGGTGCAAAATCAACTAAAGGGGTTCGCAGTTGATGTGACTCTCGCATAATGACCGATGATGATAAGTGCGTTGATACTACCGGCAAACCTTCTTCTATCAATGTATTGACAAGCTCAGTAGGCAGTTTAGCGCGCGCATCAAACTGATTGACAATAATACCTTCAACCCTAAGATCACGGTTATGGTCTTCCTGAATTTCCTGAATTTCACCCAAAACGGTGTACAATGCCTGACGAGAGAAATCATCACAGTCAAATGGTACTAAGCAGCGATTAGCGGCAATTAGTGCTGAGTGAGTATAAAAGTTAAGTGCCGGCGCGGTATCAATATAAATTCGATCGTATTGGTTAGCTAACCTACTTAGCGTTGATTTTAATTTATAAATTTTATGCTTAGCCACGAGTTTATGTTCTAAGTAATTCAACTCAGGACTGGAAGGCATCACATCAAGACACTCAAACGGCGTTGGATGAATAAAATCTTCTGGTTTTCGTGAAAAAACAGAAAAGCTGAGTACTTGCTCAAAAAATCCAGCTAAGTTAGCTTGATATTCAGATGCGGGTTTCCCCAAAAGATAATGACTACTATTGCCTTGCGGGTCCAGATCCACAACCAGCGTTTTTAATTTTTCTTTGGCACTGACCGCCGCGAGATTACATGTGATACTGGTTTTCCCAACACCGCCCTTTAGATTAAATACTACCCGTTTCATTATTATTCTCCGCCCAGTATGATATGCCACAATCCTTTATGCCATTTTATGATACACATCTGGCAATTAATAGAGCCGATCCATTTTCATGATCGAGCTCAACTATGTTTCATAGCCTATTGGGCGACTACCTAGCAGGTTATTTACGATGCGGATTAGCCTTTGTAGTCATTTTCTGTTCATCTTGTGCCGAGGCTAACACCAATGCACTTACCGCATTAGTTAGCTCGTCTATTTGGCGAGAAAGTACTTCAACATCGTCATTTTTAGCGTTAAACGTTAGTAGTCTACTTATTGTGTTTACATTTCTGAAAAATATGTCTTTTGATTTCTGTTTCAAGTGATCTACATTTTTGCTGATGCGATCCTGTATATCAACGCCCTCATCTGCTAGTTCCTCAAACAGCTTAAAGCCTTCCTTCCCTAATTTTTCAGATCTGTTGTAAACTCCCAAGCCGGCCAGATATATTTTTTCGTACATGATACGCTCCATCGGCGAACATCGCCGAATCTGTTGTTATTATTTACACTTTATCAAACACAATACTGTAAGCGATTTTTTCCAATAATACTAAGCCCTATCGCTTCTTCCTACGGTACTTTTTGACTGATAACCTACTAATTAATCTCAATACTAGTTATCAGACTTTGTCGGCTGGGTACTGCTTATTAAAAATAAGCTAACAGTATTAAAACATAAATTACTTGAATATTGATTTAAGTCATTATCCGCAAAAACCATGTCGTATAGTTTATGCTCTTATACCAGTTCATGAACAGTAGAAGACATTATTTTGTATAAATCGGTTATTTAGCGCAACCATAATACAAAAAAATATTTCGTTTATAAAGCAGTGATCGCACATGAAAAAATAGACTTAGCCTAACTATATTTTACGCTAAACCTTGGCAAATATAACGATCAAAATCGCTAACCTCTTATAGCTAGCTACCCTTTAATCAGGAAGTTCTAATGCATATTAATCAAACCCATAACTACCCTCATCCGCTGCATTCTGTTTTTAACCTTTTTGCTGATTCCGCGTTTATTGAAGAGAAATATACTCTACTAGGTGCGCGTAACATAAAAATAAAAAAAATTAATCTTTTAGACGCAAATCTTTATGTGGATTCTCGTAGAGAGATGCCTGCGAGCGAAGATATTCCGGCTGTTATAAAAAAATTCATGGGTGAGTGGAATAGGGTTCGCCAAAAAGAAGAGTGGACTCAAACGACAGATGGTTGGTACTGTCAATTTAGCGTGGACATTTTAGGTGTTCCTGTGCGCATTAGTGGTACGATGAGCCTACGGTCAACGGCCACAGGTTGCGAGAATTCTGTATTTATTGACATCAATACATCTATTCCATTTATTGGTGAAACGCTTTGTCGCTTTGTTGGTCAAAATGCCCAACGTTTGGCTCAGCAAGAATTCAGCATAATTCTTAGTCACTTAAATGAGTCAGTTGTTGTATAAATTTTATGTAATTTATCATTTTTAGTTATTCCTAACCGACTACATTATAACATTGCAAGCAAAATCACTAAAAACATAAGGTATAAAATCTTAGAGGCAGTATTAAAATTCTGCCTATTAGGTAGCTTTAATCGGAGACCATAAGAAATACTGCTAGATTAAGGCGCTAGCAGCACAAGTTAGTGGATGCGGGAGCACTCATCTTTTAAAATGCGTTATTGTGAATAACGTTTTATACCAATCGTGTTTTCTAATTACCACCATGGCAGAGATATTGCAAAGAGTTATAACCCGGTGCAAGCGTGCTAATGGTTAGTGCAATAGCGCAGTTTAAAACTTTTATTGCATTCGGTGCCGCTAAAACAATGTTAAAAAACTATTTTCAATATCCATGCTATAGCCTACTTTAATAGGTGGCTAGCTTAATGAAATTTACCTTATGATACCTTTTTTAAGGTTCTTCTTCACGATAGCCATGCATCTAACGCTACGTTTATATAGAATCTACTTCAAAGGTTAGTCGTAGCGGTTTCTATGCAAAATAACAACTTATACTAATCGTGTTTTCTAACTACCATAGTGAGCATGGGCGGCCGGACTCCAGCACAAGATATAATGGTGAGTAATAGCAGAGCTATTGCGAACCACTCCAACGTAGTGCTGGTGTTCTAAAGGTTATGCAATAGCGTAGTTACAAAATTCAACTGGCATTATACATAAAAGACTGTTTGTAAAAAGAGTATGAGCAGTTTTTACGAATTAACGACAGGGTATAGCTGTGCACTGGGCATTTGATCATCTTGTTTTAGATATGGCACTTATTTTTGGGGGAGCATCAATTTTTGGCACCCTGTTTGTCTGGCTAAGACAGCCCATTATTTTAGCTTACATACTGCTTGGTGTAATAGTAGGACCTAATGGGGCTAGCTTAATGATCAACGATGGCCACATTGATACTATTTCCCGTATGGGGATCATTTTATTAATGTTTTTATTAGGTCTTCACCTTCACCCTACAAATTTATTCAAACAGTTAAAACAAACGGCAGTGGTTACTTTATTATGTATAACAGCCACTACTATTATTATCTGGATGATGTTAGTTACTCTGTTTAAATTCTCAACTATCGATGCCGTTGTTGCAGGGATTGCCTTGTCTTTTTCCAGTACCGTAGTCAGCCTGAAATTGATTCCAACAACAACGCTGCATCATCGAAGATCCGGTGAAGTCATGATTAGCATTTTACTTTTTGAAGATATACTTGCTATTTTGACGGTGCTTATGCTGTATAGTAATGGTTCTGATATGACGATGAATGCAGTGTTACTGCCGTTAAAAACCGCTGTCTTTGCCATTACCTCATGGGCTATTGTTCGTTACATTGTCTTACCATTGTTTACTCGATTTGATGTGATTTCTGAGTATATTTTCCTTATGTCTCTGGGTTGGTGCTTTGTGTCTGCCGAGGCGGCTGAATGGCTGGGGCTATCCCATGAAGTGGGTGCATTTGTTGCTGGTGTTACGTTGGCAACTTCGCCGGTATCTTTAGTCATTGCTGAGGGCTTAAAGCCCCTGAGAGAATTTTTCTTAATTTTATTTTTCTTTTCAGTAGGGGCGCAGTTTGATCCTTTTCTTTCAACGCGATTATTTATGGCGGTGGTTGCCTCAGCGCTGATAATCCTTGTCTGCAAGCCTCTATTATTTAAATTCCTATTACAATATTTAGCAAAAGAGCGCCCCCAAAGTGCTGCAAATATGGGCTTAAGGCTGGGGCAAAGCAGTGAGTTTTCGCTACTTCTAGCCTCTGGTGCGCTTGCTGCAGGGAAAATCTCTGGCGATGCGATGTTAGTGATTGAAGGTGCGGCTATTATAACGTTTATCGTTTCAACTTATCTGGTTGTTTTTCGCTTACCGACACCCATTTCTTATAAGTCAAACTTAAGAAGCGATTAACTGAGCTAAACTAAAACAATAGTAAGACTCTCAGGAAAAACCCGTTAACACAAATCGTGTTTGCTAACTACCGTCATGAGCATGAGCAACCGAACTCTAGCCAAGGTGTAATAACGCAGTCCTGATATTCGGATGCTCAAATGGCCAGACCACTTGCATAGTTAGAAAAGATGGTTGGTATATACTCAAACCCTTTCAAGATGCTCGCGTTTATTCAGCTATAACCCTTCATTTTAAGGAGTAAGCTTGGAAGAAAAATGAGCATCTTGAATTCACTTGGGTATAATATGCTTTATTTCGGTGGTCAGTGCCGATATTTTTTTTTAATCAAAATAGACAATAGCTCCGTTATTACAAACACCCGTGTGAGGGAGTGGGAAATGACGATAAAAAATATAAAAGTATCTACTGCAAAACAGTGGCTAGAAGATAATGAGGCCATTCTTATTGATGTACGTGAGCCAGCGGAACATGCAGCGCAAAATATTATGGGTTCAGCCTTGCATCCGCTGGGTTCAATTTGTTGTAGTGCGCTTGAACCAACTGATAAGAAAATATTGATCTATTGTCAAAAAGGTATCCGTGGCAAGCGTGCTTGTGAAAAATTGATCGCTGAGAATAACGCGTTGAACGTCTATAATATTGACGGTGGTTTTGAAGCATGGAAACAGGCAGGCTTTGCGGTTGAAGGTAGCGGTAAAAACCTATTACCTATAGATCAGCAAGTGCAGCTGACCATTGGTCTAGGTGTATTGGTATTTAGTTTGCTCGGCTATATGGTAAACCCTGCGTTTTCACTTGGCTCAGCGTTCTTTGGCGCTGGGCTAGTCAATGCTGGGCTCACTGGCTGGTGCGGGCTGACCAAGCTTCTGGCTAAGATGCCTTGGAATAAATAAATCTATTGTCGTTAAAATAGTTGCATTGCTCTTTATCATCAGGGACTCGTTATCGACTGGTTTGCATAATAACCATGTTTTCTAACCACCCTCATCAGCATGGATAGTTAGACTCTAGCACAAGGCGAAATGATAAATAAGAGTAGGGCTATTTCGAGGAATGCCAACGCAGTTCCGGTATTCCTATGATCAGCGCAGCCTAGTTAGGAAAGGTGATGGGTATCAATACGTAAACTTGCCTAAATAGATGCTGCGTTGTCTATTAAAACCTAAGAGCCTGTCTTAACAGTCTGCCTATTATAATTCTTCAATAACGCTTTCAGCGGGCACATAAGGTAAATTCAATGCTGTGGACACATCTTCACAGGTGATATGACCTCGACAAACATTAAGCCCTCGCAACAGGTGTTTATCATCCTGAAGTGCTTGCTTAATGCCTTTATTTGCTAATGCAATGGCATAGGGTAACGTTGCATTATTTAGCGCAATAGTAGATGTGCGAGCAACCGCGCCAGGCATATTAGCTACACAGTAGTGGACAATACCATCAACTATGTATGTCGGTTCAGCATGCGTGGTGGGTCTGGATGTTTCAGCGCACCCTCCTTGATCAATAGCTACATCGACGATAACGGCGCCTTTTTTCATCGTAGCAATTAATTCCCGCGTAAGCAGCTTAGGGGCAGCGGCGCCAGGTAGTAATACGGCTCCAATCACTAAATCTGCTTCAGAAATATGGTCAGCTAGCGCAGAAGCTGTGGAATAAATTGTTTTTATGCTATTGTAGAAACGCTTTGAAAGACGGCGTAAAACGCTTATAGAGCGGTCAAGAATAATAACTTCAGCACCCATGCCAACAGCCATTTCAGCAGCATTTTCGCCAACAACACCCCCGCCGATAATAACAACCTTAGCCGGCTTAACGCCAGGAACCCCCCCGATAAGCACTGCACGACCACCTTGGGATTTTTCAAGTGAGTGCGCTCCAGCTTGAATTGACATACGTCCAGCAACAGCAGACATAGGAGCCAGCAGTGGCAAACCTCCTTTGTCGTTTGTTACTGTTTCATAAGCAATGCAGACAGCACCTGATTTAATTAAACCATGGGCCTGCTCTATATCGGGAGCCAAATGTAGATAAGTAAATAGCGTGTGATGCGACTTCAGACGGGCACGTTCAATAGCCTGCGGCTCCTTTACTTTAACGATCATTTCTGATTGTTTGAAAACATCGTCAGCTGTTTCCAACACTTCTACACCTGCCGCTCGGTAGTCATCATCACTGAAATCAATGCCTTCTCCTGCATGGGTTTCAACAAACACCTGATGACCATTGGCAATAAACTCATGGGCAGAAGCCGGTGTCAGGCCAACACGATATTCGTGATTTTTGATTTCTTTAGGGATACCAATACGCATTGTAAACTCCAGTCTATGATAACATGCGGGGCTTTTAAACTGATGGCATAGGCTCAGTATGTAGCGCTTTATAAAAGCTGAGTTAACTATAAAAGTATAAAACATGCATTGGTTATATTAGGCAATATACCTACACCAAAAAGCTACTTATCAATGCTAAAAGTTTGAATGTATAGCTACCTAAATATGTTACTCATAGCATTTTTATCTTGGGAGTATTCAGAGAGAATGAATGGCGTGTATGGTCACATACCAAACGCATCAAAAAATTGATACGTATCATTAAAATGAGTAATTTTTAGTGCTATAAGCAGCTGCTGTACTTTTGCCAGAAAAGCGCTTCGCCGATACAATCCCTATTACCGTTAATGCTTACAAGTATTGATGTGAAGGCCTATGGTTCTTTAATTTCATAGCTATAGATGAGCGGTAGATGCAACTACTAAAAAATAAGGGTTAGAGTTGAGCTATGCATTGTCCCTATTGTGGTGCTGATGACACCAAAGTAATTGATTCCAGACTAGTCACCGATGGTAATCAGGTGCGTAGGCGACGGGGGTGTTTAACCTGCAATGAACGTTTTACTACCTATGAGTCAGCTGAATTATTGCTACCTCGACTGGTTAAACAAGATGGTAGCCGAGAAACATTTCGAGAGGAAAAGCTACGTGCCGGTATGATACGGGCATTGGAAAAAAGACCCGTGAGCGTTGAGCAACTAGAAGATGCTATTCATCGTATCAAACTGCAACTAAGAGCAACCGGCGAGCGCGAAATTGCTTCTAGAA
>JAQYUY010000014.1 GCA_028728195.1 Endozoicomonas sp. (ex Botrylloides leachii) | reverse complement strand
AACAATGCTATGCTATTACTGGGTCAATGAATCAGCATGGAGAAGTTCAAGCGATTGGTGGTGTCAATGAAAAAATCGAAGGATTCTTTGACCTTTGCAACGCCCGCGGATTGACTGGTGAACAGGGAGTGATTATTCCCACTGCCAATCTTCGTAACCTAATGCTTCATCAACGGGTTGTTAATGCGGTTAAGGCTAAACAGTTTAATGTTTACGCTGTTAATCATGTTGACCAAGCGTTAGAACTACTGACAGGTGCCCAGCCCGGCAATTTAAATAGCAATGGCCTCTACACTAAAAATTCTATTAATTACAAAGTAGTTAAGCGCCTTAAAACCATTGCAGAACTTTCTAAAGACAGTAATTAATAACTACATTCCCTTACCCATGGGCATGCTTGGCTGCTAAGTGACGGCTCCTCGCCTTATCAGGCGAGGCTTCTGACTGTGGCGTATCTAAAAGCAGCTTAGTTAGAAAGGATGATGGGTATCATATAGTGAGGAATGATGTAAATATGGCTGGGGTGGCAGGATTCGAACCTGCGCATGACGGGATCAAAACCCGTTGCCTTACCGCTTGGCGACACCCCAACTGACGCGCTTATCAAATGGTAGCTAGGGGCAGATTCGAACTGCCGACCCCAGCATTATGAGTGCTGTGCTCTAACCAACTGAGCTACCTAGCCAGAAATGTGATGCCATTTTCTGATCAAATGAGTCGCCTGTCAATCAGTAAAACTGTCTTAGCAAAATATAGAGTGGCTGGGGTAGGAGGATTCGAACCTCCGCATGACGGGATCAAAACCCGTTGCCTTACCGCTTGGCGATACCCCAAAAGAAAATTTAATGGTAGCTAGAGGCAGATTCGAACTGCCGACCCCAGCATTATGAGTGCTGTGCTCTAACCAACTGAGCTACCTAGCCGTTGAAAACGTTGACGCATTTTGTAGATTTAGGCTTTATCTGTCAAGTCTCTATGCACTCTTTCTTTACTGTCATTAACATAGACCTATTGCCTTTTAGCAAAGGCACTCAGAATTAACCCATCCAAGCGCTAGTTTAGTGAAGCAAGAAATTCCAAACACTTTGAGGCTTTACTTTTTCTTAAATAGCACTGCTTCACTACCTAAGCATGCACAACCGCACTCTTATTGACTTCTCAATAAGCTAACTTTTAGGAAATTTTTGAAACTTTTTGATAAAAAACATGTCGAATGGGCAACTGTAACCAGATTGCGTTAGATTGATACTCATCATGTTTCCTAACTAGCGTGATGAGCATAGGCCACCTGAGCACAGAATAAGGCAGAATGATCAGTAATAGCAGGGCTATTGCTAAGCGTTTCAATACAGTGCTGGTATTTAGGTGAGCAATGCCATCATGCAGTTAAAAAAGATGGTGGGTATAAATCGCTACATAGCGCATTTTACAAATAAGCTACTTTTTTTATGTTGCCGATAGTATTAGCAATTTTTGGTTACTTAAGGTCGTCTGATTAGACTAATAAAGAATAAATAAAGAATGAAATCATGAAGTTAAATTGTATAACTGGCATTGGTACCCTAGGCAGGTTTATTCACCAATGCGCAAAACAGATAGAAACTACTACTCAAGGCTTATCCTCTGTGGCTAATTTTATTACTAAGTACCTATTTGGAAGTCAGCCTGATAATAAAAAGATATCTGAGCGGGTAATAGAGCCAACGTGTGCTAGGCCACACCTTAAAAAAAACGACCACCTTTATCTAAAAGACTTCGATAGCGAGAGTGTTTCTAAAAAAGAATATCCTAATCTTAAAGTGGGCAGTATTATTGCTCATAAAGGTGCTTTTGGTATAGCAGACCTTGAGCATCATGGTGTGTATCTTGGTAACGGGCGTGTCATGCAGTTTACTGGAGGTCAAGATGCCCGCTCTATGACAGGAACGATTCAAGTCACTACATTATCAGCATTTAGGGAACAAACAAAAAATGACATTATCGTTCGTAATGATGAGGAGCTTGGACATCAAAAGGAAGACGATATTATTGCGAGGGCAGAAGACGAACTGAATAAGCCAAAAGAGCAACAGATTTATGACCCCGTCAGTAATAACTGCCAACACCTTGCCAGTAGAATTGCACTAGAAAAAAATGATTCATTCCAAGCGGACAGCATGATGACTACTATCACTCAAAAAACAGCTCAATTTGTTCATGAGCATGCTGCTCCTCTCGTGAAAAAACGCATTGAAAATCGAATCGTGACAAATGCCCTAACTGATGTTTTAAGTATACTTGCAGGTCATGGCGTGGCAGGTGGAATTAGCTATCTGAGCAACCAAGTCAGTACTGCATTATATAAGCGTTCCTGTGTAGCCAGTTGATATAGAGCTTACGCATTAACAGCGCCAGTACAAGATGGTTTTATTTAGCCATCGCCTCCCTCAGAGAAGCTTTTTATGAATTCCCAATTCACTTCTTTGAGGGTATTTCTCCTAATGCTGTAAATACTTCAAAATGACCCATTATATTCATCGCCTGAAGGCAAACGTAACTAACAATAGAAAAATATGATGCCGACCTGCTACTCCCCTCTTATCTGAAAACGCTCAATGTTGCAGAGCTGTTTTAACGCTCAACCGGAGTTCGACGTAGGCGACATCTCTGTAGGAGACAATTTCACAGTAAGCATGAATCTATAAAAGAGAATAGGCTATCGTTAATGAGTCCCCTGTAAGCCTTTTATCTTAAACAGATTACTTTTTTATACGACATATCCACTCATTGGAAAAATAGCTTAAAGCCTCTTTGGGCTAGCATCAACCTGTATTAACCCCATAACACTGGCTATCTTGGCAGGATACCGTTTTCTCTTTTCCATTGATCATTACCAGATATTAACTCAAGCGCTTTGGGCAGTTGCCCCATATCTAATTTATTCATTTTTTTATATTGAGTAATACAAGATGCCCTTTTATTTTGCCAACAAAATACATTCCTTATGGCATATTTACCTTCCACTCATTTTTTGGAATTTTAGCCCAAACTTTTTTAGCTGCTAATACTTTTTAGAAAAAAATTAATCGGTATATCATGCTATAAATCATAACACATTCTTATACCTACTAAGCTTCAAGATGCTTATTTTTCCTTGAAGCTTACTCCTTAAAATGAAGGAGTATAGTCGAATAGCGCTGAGCATTTTGTGTCTAGTTTAACTATAACAGATTTATACCCTATAATAGCTTATCTTTTTTTATTAAACATAAAGACAAACTGATACAAAAACCAATAAGATTGGTTGGTATTATTAATTCCATGTCGATTTTGAATATAGGGTTATTATACGATGAAAACCATACAATTAATCAGATATTATATGGCATTGATTATTTTTATTTTCTTATCCAGTCATGTTACTGCTAATGATGACGATGTTCTTATTTCAGATGAAAACATGAATAGTGAACTGCATATCTTAATAAATAATATGGTCAATACAACTTTTGCATTAGAAGATATTGGCTTAAGCTATGATACAGTTACTTTATTAAGTTATTTATTTTTTTATAATTACAAACATGCTTTTGATAAAGAAACAAAAAAATTTACCCATGGTTTTTCTAGTACTGAAGAGCATGAGAAATCAATAAAATTTTTGCCGAAACTTATGAGTATAACTCATCAGCCATGCTGCGCAGAACATGAATTTACTCTTAAATCATCTAACATCAGTTCGTTAAGTACAGTCAAGCTAAGTGAAGGGGTTTACAGCTCATCACCGCCTAGTTGCGATGTGACTGACAAAAAATTTTCCCCAGAATGCAAATGCAAATGCAAATGCAAATGCCATAATTCTAACTGGATACGTAAATTTACGGGCATGGTAAGTCAGCGAAGATACGATAATAAAAATAAAAATAAAAACTGGAAATTATTTGTTGACCTAATTAAGCTTGAATGTACTGTAAATAGAACGCCCAGTAGTTTTGATATTGAAGACGATATAGGCATTCGCGTGGTTACTCTATGTATTTTTAGTTATTTTATATTATCGGAACTGGTTGAAGAAATACGGAATACTTATTCCGCTTCACCGAATGGAGCCGATCCTGATCAGGATGATTATCCATTAGAGTTTGGTACAGTATCTAAGCAAAAAATACTAACAGCCTTTGATGATATGGTTCCTATTATTAATTTCTTTAATTACTATATTTGTGGCGAATTAGGCAGAATTGATGGCAAATCAGGCAACAGCTATTCTTTATGTAAAGGACTAATAGATTGTAATTTAAAAGGAGTGGAGGATGAGATCCATTTGTTTAGTAAATCTGAAATTGCAGAAAAAGTCATAGGGAATATGTCACTTTGTAGTTATTTTATGATATTAAATCCTTTAAAAAAACAAGAGTACCATAAAACAAAGATACAAACGTACCCGTGGCTTGTAGCAAGCAAATTAAATCACTTTTTTATGCAGCATTTTCCAGCATCTACTGAATATTTTTTACCCTGCTTATCTGATGGCAAGATAACTGACCGTAATTTATTCGGAATAAATAAATTTAAAGAATTAATCAGTACATTGCGCTCATTGCTTTCGAAAAAAAAATATGCCCAATACAGCGAAGATGATCCAGATAGAGAAAAAATAAAGGAGTACTCACTTAAAATAGCTGAAATTTTTTATTCCTTAAAACCTACGGGAAAGCTTTATGTATATATATTATTTAATGTATCACTTCGTGCCTGTGTTGAAGAGGTCTTTCCTTTCACGGATGGATATGATTTCGGTGATGGGTCATCTGTGTTGAGTCCTGATTGACCTGAATCACCACTATGCGATCATTGGGTTGGGCGCTGTTAATCTGCATCTTCCACTCATTTTTTGGAATTTTAGTCCAAACTTTTTTTTAGCTACTAATACTTTTTAGAAAAAAATTAATCGGTATATCATGCTATAAATCATAACACATTCTTATACCTACTAAGCTTCAAGATGCTTATTTTTCCTTGAAGCTTACTTCTTAAAATGAAGGGGTATAGTCGAATAACGCTGAGCATTTTAGTATCTAGTTTAGCTATAACAGATTAATACTCTATAATAGCCTATCTGTTTTATTAAATATAAAGACAAACTGATACAAACACCAATAAGATTGGCTGGCATCAGCATATCAACTGTTATCAGTATACTCACAAGTACAGAAAGTAATCTGGTATAAATTATAGCTATCGTCAGGTGAGCATACCAAAGCCTCTCTACCCTGCCTGCTGCTTTAGATCCAAAGCACGATTGGTATATACCCGTGACCATTGAAGATACTTGATTTTTCAACATTTTTTGCCAACCTATAGCTATGCCGAAATTTACACTCACACAGCAACAGAAATCTATCTTGGAATCCCTCCATAAAATATC
>JAQYUY010000139.1 GCA_028728195.1 Endozoicomonas sp. (ex Botrylloides leachii) | reverse complement strand
GCAACAAGATCCTCTAAATTCACGAGTTCTGACTGGCTGATCATATGCATTCCTAAAAAATTTTACTTTGAAAGTATTTTATCAAAAAAATAGCTTGCTTTTTAAGTTATGCAACAGTCCCATTATCTAAGTCATTCACTCAATCAGTTTTATAAAGGTGAAGTGGGTCAATCTTCTAAAGCCATCTAATAGAAGGTAGTAGTTGTAAAAAAGAACTGTTGCATAAAACGGGTTTTTCAGGTTTTACGAAGTAGAGCGATGACTTATTAATTACTATGGCGTTTGGTCACAAGGTAGTTTAAGTTGAAGCAGTTTTGGCCATATATTAACCCAGCCGTTATGATGGGTGGCATGGTCTATTAGCTGACTTTTGATACAGCGTTTATTTTTAAATGCTGATAGGTAGTGTTCAAAAATCACAGGTAGGATGACTGGATCCGATTTACCAATAAAATGCCATTGTGGAATATGTTGCAGGCGATTTGAAAAATCTTTTGGGTTTAATGCTGTCGGCATTGGCGAGACCCGATGGAGTGTATTGGTGTAACTAGGATCAAGGTTTCCTGCAATCGTTCTAACAGATTGAATATCATTACGCTGTGCTGCTATAAGTAAAGCTATCGTCGCACCACCAGAGAAACCAATGAGCTCAATAGAATGATAGTGTTTACTTTCTTTTATAAAAGTAATCGCTTGGTTAATAGCCTGTATTGAAGCGGAGCTATAACGGGAAAATGTCCAAAGTTCTGGGCTACAGGTATTATTTTTTTCATACTGACACGGTCGCGCTATATAAGCTTTATCTATTTTTGAGTCTTGTAACATCAAACTGTGAACTAAACGATTTTTGGGTGTTGGATCAGAAGATACTCGGTTTCGCCTAAGCCAAGCACGTCCATCGCCTTCAATATATAGACGTATGGTATTTGATGCTTTTTGTTGCCGACTTAACCATAGAGTAATTGGTAGGCCGTCATTCGCTACATATACCTGCTGATGGTGTGTATTATTGAGCTTCTTGGTATAAATATCCTCACTGCGAGTAGTACAGCCACTGAGCAGTATTAATCCAACTGTGATAAAAGCAAGTAAATAGTCCCTAGAATAGGGGCGTATATAATCATAAGAAAATGATATATGACGTTGCAAATAAAAAAATATGGATATCATGAGAATAGCTACTAATATTTTACTATTAAAAATAAAGTAGCACGCTCCTTTAATAGATTGCACATCTAATGATTGTTATACCTTATAAAAGCATTTTTTTATTTCTACCATCATAGTTTCTAACTACTGTAATGAGTATGGTCAGCGCAATAGTATAGTTAAAAAATTCGATTGGTATTACTATAACGTCTGATTTTACAACGAAATCACGTTCAGCTATTGCGTTTTAACCAATCTAGTTAATCAAATATTTAGGCTTGTTTTTTTTCTATTAATGCCGATGAAACTGATGAGGAAATCAGCAATGGATACATAATGCTATGGTAGCTAAGGCAACCAAAACAACCAGTTATATATGGAAAGGTAAAGATAAAAACGGACAAGTCATCAGTGGTGAAACACAAGCTGCTAATATAGGGCTGCTTAAAGCAGAATTAAGAAAGCAAGGTGTGGTTTCCGCTAAAGTAAAAAAGAAGGGCATCACCCTAACGACTCAGGGTGGCAAAGTAAAGCCGATGGATATTGCCTTATTCACCAGGCAGTTAGCCACTATGACCAAAGCAGGTGTGCCACTTCTCAATGCTTTTGATATTGCTTCCGAGGGTATTGATAAACCCAGACTAAAAAAGCTCATTACACAGGTTAAAAATGATGTTGCCAGTGGTACCAATCTTGCCGAAGCTCTTCGAAAACATCCGGATTATTTTGATACGCTTTACTGTAATTTAGTAGAAGCTGGTGAGCAGGCAGGTGCTTTGGAAACGCTGCTTGCAAGAATTGCTACCTATAAGGAAAAAACAGAGGCACTAAAAGCTAAAATAAAAAAAGCGATGAACTACCCTATAGCTGTTGTTATTGTTGCTTTTATTGTCACAGGTATTTTGTTAATAAAAGTCGTACCTCAGTTTGAGGAAGTGTTTGCTGGCTTTGGTGCGGACTTACCGGCCTTTACTCAAATAGTTATTAATATATCTCGACTTATACAGGCGTATTGGCTGTATATTGCAGGGGGCATGATAGGGTCGGTGCTTTTTATAAGACAGTTGCTGAAAAAATCACAAACAGCCCAAGATAGTTTAGATAGAGGGTTGCTCAAAGTACCTGTTCTGGGTGGAATTATTGATAAGTCAGCTGTGGCTCGTTTTGCCCGCACACTGGCAACAACTTTTGCAGCTGGGGTGCCTTTGGTTGATGCTTTGGATTCCGTTGCAGGTGCTGCTGGCAATGTTGTTTATAAGGAGGCGACTGAAAAAATTAAAGAAGATGTCTCGAATGGTCTGCAACTTCAATTCGCCATGAAAAGCACTCAAGTATTTCCCTCTATGGCAATTCAGATGGTCTCCATCGGTGAAGAGTCTGGTACGCTTGATGAAATGCTCGATAAAGTGGCTACCTTCTACGAAGATGAGGTGGATAACATGGTCGAGGGGCTGACTAGTTTGATGGAGCCTTTAATTATGTCCGTACTTGGTGTATTAGTTGGCGGTCTGATTGTTGCTATGTATTTACCTATTTTTCAAATGGGCTCGGTGGTGTAGCTAACTTATGTTTCATAGGTTTATCTGGGTGATATGATGCTAGGGGCTTATTTTGCCATATACGTAGTGACATATGTGCGCGTTATTAAAACTCAGAAATCAATCATTGACAGTAGGTTAATACTTTCTGAAATTAAGGTTGTTTCTTCCAATTTTTTCATATTTTCTTTTCTTGCCAACTTCATGCTTTTCCCTGCCAAGATATTGCTTATAAGCCTCGCAATTATCCATGTAAAACTGCTTGCCTGAACCACTAGCGCCGCTTTAGGACTCTTTGCAATAGTCCTTGCTATTATTCCTCATTACTCATTGTTCTAGATTCCAGCTGCCAGTGCTTATTATGACAGTTAGAAGAAGCGATTGTATTTACCTATCTCAGCCTCTTCTAAGGCTGGGTGCATAGAAACATTTAAAATGTCTTGATACGACAAGTATTGTTGTAGCAGCGATAACGAGTCATTTCATCAACGCTGCAACTTATAATTTTTATATTTTTATTGCGATAATCTTTGCAAGTCACTTCTTTATAACACGCTATTTAACGTGTTATAGAAAATTCACAGGGTTAGCTCACCACTGCTTTTTCCTTGAGCTTTGTCATGATGTCATTCAATCCAATTTCTTCCTTCTCTGCTGTTGCACGGTATGTGTATTCAACTTTGTTGTTGCTCAATCCGCGATCACTGAGCACAATACGGTGAGGAATGCCTATTAGTTCCATATCAGCAAATTTACTACCTGGACTGGCATTACGGTCATCCATTAATACGTCATAACCTGCTTGTGTTAACTGACTATAAAGTTTTTCGGCTGCATTCTTGACAGCCGTTGATTTTCTCATTTTCAGCGGAACAAGAGCAACCTGAAAAGGTGCAATTGATTCTGGCCAGATAATGCCTTTATCGTCATGATTTTGTTCGATAGCAGCAGCGACGATTCTGGATACACCAATACCATAACAGCCCATGGAGAGAGTAATGGCTTTTCCATTTTCGTTGAGAATGGTCGCGTTCATCGAATCGCTGTATTTAGTACCTAGCTGAAAAATATGGCCGACCTCTATTCCCCGTTTTATAAACAGTTTACCTTTTCCGCAAGGACTTGGGTCACCTTCAACAATATTACGCAGGTCCTCAATACGATCAAATTGGCTGTCACGTGTCCAATTAATGCCAAAGTAGTGCTTGCCATTACGATTGGCACCGGCACAAAAGTCAGACATTGTGGCCACGCTACGATCAACGATACATGGAATGTTGCAGCCAACGGGTCCCAAGAACCCAAGGTCTGCCCCCATTACATCTTGAACCTCTTTTTCGGAAGCAAAGCGTAAAGGAGAGCTGACATCCGGTAAGCTTTCTGCCTTAACTTCGTTGAGCTCATGATCACCGCGAACTAGCAGTGCTACCCAGGGATGTGATTGGCTCTCTGCCGAAGCCACTATTAGCATTTTAATTGTTTTTTCAATAGGTACATTGAATTGATTAACCAATTGATCAATAGTCTTGATATTCGGTGTATCAACAAGCACCATTTCCTGTGTTGGCGCTGGGCACTGTATAGCAGGTGTGAGTGCTTCTGCTTTTTCAATGTTCGCAGCGTAGAGGCTATTGTCACTGAAGACAATGTCATCTTCACCGGATTTAGCTAGTACATGGAATTCACGAGAACCACTGCCACCGATTGCGCCGCTATCGGCTTCAACTGCGCGATAATCAAGACCGAGACGGTCAAAGATACGGCAATAAGTCTCGTGCATATTCTGGAATTCGGTTTTGAGACTGGCTTGATCTGCATGAAAAGAGTAAGCATCTTTCATTAAGAATTCTCTACTGCGCATAAGACCAAAACGAGGGCGGACTTCATCCCTAAATTTAGTTTGAATCTGATATAAGTTAATTGGCAGCTGCTTGTAGCTTTTTAACTCATTACGCATTAGATCAGTAATGACTTCTTCATGTGTAGGTCCAATCACAAAGTTTCTTTGATGGCGGTCTTTCAGACGCAGAAGTTCTGCACCGTATTCATCCCAGCGACCCGTTTCTTGCCATAAATTTCCAGGCTGCACCGCAGGCATAAGTATTTCAAGCGCCCCAGCACGGTTCATTTCTTCGCGGACAATAGATTCAATTTTTTTTAGCACCTTCAGGCCCAAAGGCAGCCAAGTATAAAGACCTGAGGCAAGCTTGCGCATCATGCCAGCGCGTAGTAACAGCTGATGACTGACTACAACAGCATCGGAGGGTGTTTCTTTAAATGTAGGAAGTAAATACTGACTGGTGCGCATCTGCTATATAACCGCGTTTAATCTAAATATAAGCCTGCATTCTAGGTTTTGTTGGTGCTTGCTTGCAACTACAGCTTTATTGCTTGCCTATTGTACTCGTTGTAAGCTCTGGCTAGCACAAGACGTTCAAAAAAGCCATAAAGTGAGTATATCCTATAGAGGCATGCAAACTAATGAATGACGAATTAATTGACTTGCAAACCCAGATTAGTTTTCAGGAGGAGACTATTGGCCAGTTAAATGAGGTGGTTACTCGGCAGCAAAGTGATATATTACAGCTTCTAGAGGCTGTTAAACAGCTGGAAAAATCTTATCGCTCTTTGCTGACTAATATGAAGCAGGACATCGGTGACAATGAAGTGCCACCGCACTACTAACCCACCATGAGGCTAGCTAGTAATCATCTGTCGTTTATGGTTTGATCTTTTTGAAAGACATTGCTTATTAGCCTCTTGCAAGGGTGATTATGTCTTCTGCTTGCAGCCCTTTATTATTTTCTATCACCATAAAACTAACACGCTGGCCCTCTCGCAGCGCTCGGTGACCGGTGCCTCTAATAGCACGATAGTGAACAAATACATCACCCCCTGAGTCTCGAGTGATAAAACCAAATCCTTTACTCACGTTAAACCATTTTACTGTACCCGTCTCATGGTCTTCTTGAGACTCTTCGGTGTGTATAGAAGGGTTAAGTGCATTCAAATTAACAAGAAAATGTAAACAGATGCCTGTAATTAATAAGCTCTGAGCAATATGCTCTAGTGTAAAAAAATAGAGGCTATGTAGGGGGTTAAATGCGGCATAAATGGCCAAAAAAGTACTGATTATGATCAATAGAGAGGCAAAAATCTGCACTCTTTTTTTAATTCCATAACGACTAATTATGTACAGTCCAAGGCAAATATTAGCGACAGCCATAGTTAATAACAGAGGTATCCCTGCATTATTTAAGGCAAATTGGACGGACCCAGGCAATAAAGCGGAGTGCGTTATGGAGAGCACTGCAAAGAGCGATAAAGAGACTAGTCCTAAAAGGGTGTGAATGAATTTTATATAGGTCAAGACAGAGTTCCTTTTTGTTATCACTGCTGTTAAAAAATACCAGCGTGAATAGCCTTTTATAAAAGCTGTATGCTGAGCTGGGTATAATGACTCACCAATAATAATGTCTTTTCTTGGTTTAATGTAACCTTATCCGAGACACAGCTCAAATTGAAATTAGCGCTTTGTTAATGAATAAAGTAGGATTTATCCCATTGAACTGCTATTAGTCCAATAGCTAGAATATTATGGCCAACGTCTTATTAAATCGTTACTGGTGTCTATTTTCTAAGCCGTTTTAAGGAAGATTTATCATGCAACAGACTATAACTGTTATTTAGAATATTGGCTATACCCTATAATGCGTGCTTTTTAGGGCGGTTCAATGGGTAAAAACCGTTGTTACGGCGTTAAGATAAACGTATTTGTTGATAAAATAGTCAACACGCAAGGTGATATTGAATGAAGCTAATTATTAATTTTTCTTGACCGATTATTTTCTTCATCTTATATATTGGGACAACTTCTTTTATCCCAGCTTTTTTTGTGCTGGCAAAGCGGCCAAAAGATATGCTATATCAAAATGAGACACATATTCTTTTTGTTATATGCCAGCTGGCGCATCGGAACAGATTACGGGACGTATAAAATAGCATGGGTAAATCGCTAGTCATCGTCGAATCGCCAGCTAAGGCGAAAACCATCAACAAATATTTGGGCAATAATTTTATTGTCAAGTCGAGCGTTGGGCATATCCGAGACTTGCCCACAGCAGGCGGAGCAAAAAAAACAGTTGATGCCAAGGCTCGTGCTAAAGCAGCAGCAGAATCACGCAAGCTTTCTCCTGAAAAGCGAGCAGAGATAAAAAGGAGAAAAGCAAGAGCGAAGTTGATTGAAAGAATGGGTATTGACCCCGATAACAACTGGGAGGCTCGCTATGAAATACTTCCCGGTAAAGAGAAGGTTGTTGATGAACTACGCCGTTTATCAGCGTCTGCTGATACGATCTATCTGGCAACGGATTTGGATCGAGAGGGGGAGGCTATTGCTTGGCATTTGCGAGAAGCTATTGGGGGGGATGAAAGTCGGTTTCGGCGAGTTGTATTCAACGAAATCACCCAAAAAGCGATACAATCCGCTTTTGAGCAACCTAGCCATCTAAATCAAGCGCGTATTAATGCTCAGCAGGCGAGACGTTTTCTTGATCGTATCGTTGGTTATATGGTATCGCCCTTGCTCTGGGAAAAGATCGCACGCGGACTTTCAGCAGGACGGGTGCAATCCGTTGCTGTGCGTTTAGTCGTTGAACGAGAACGTGAAATACGTAAGTTTATACCGGAAGAATTTTGGGAGGTCTACGCAGACTTGTTGAGTGCTTCAGGAGAGAGTATTCGCTTTCAAGTGGTTAAAGAGCAGGGTATGGCTTTTCGTCCTACCAGTCAGGCATCAACAGATAGTGTTCTGGAGGCGCTTCAGCGTAGCCGCTTCTCACTGACTAAACGAGAAGATAAACCAACCTTTAGTAAGCCTTCTGCTCCCTTTATTACATCCACTTTACAGCAAGCAGCAAGCATGCGATTAGGGTTTAGTGCAAAAAAAACCATGATGATGGCACAAAGGCTTTATGAGGCAGGCTATATCACTTATATGCGAACGGACTCCACGAATCTTAGTTCAGAAGCTCTAGAGAGTGTGAGGGGCTATATTGCTAAACACTACGGTAAGCGTTATTTACCAAAAGATGCGAACCGCTATGCCAGTAAAAAAAGTGCACAAGAAGCACACGAGGCTATTCGGCCATCAGGTGTGTCGACCAAAGCCGATAGTCTGTCGAACATGGAAAGGGACGCCCAACGATTATATGAATTGATTTGGCGCCAGTTTGTTGCTTGTCAAATGAGTCCGGCTGAATATATGAGCACCAATCTGACGATTGAAGTTGATGATTTTCTTTTAAAGGCAAAAGGACGTACGCTTAAATTTGATGGCTTTACTAGGGTTCAAACAGCGGTATCTCGTAAAAGTGATGATTTTATTTTACCAGAACTTGCAGTAGATGATGAGCTTGTACTGAAAAAACTTGATCCTAAACAGTTATTTACTAAACCACCTGCGCGCTTTAGTGAAGCCTCTTTGATTAAAGAACTAGAAAAGTGTGGTATTGGCCGTCCGTCTACTTATGTACCGATTATTTCTACCATACAGGATCGCGGCTACGTCTCAGTGAAAAAACGGCGTTTTTATGCTGAGAAAATGGGCGATATTGTCACAGATCGCTTGGTTGAGTCATTTCATGACCTGATGGACTTCAGCTTTACTGCCAAAATGGAAGAAAACTTAGATGCAGTTGCCGAAGGTCACGCAAATTGGAAAACAGTGCTAAATGATTTCTATGGTGATTTTTCTGAGAAGTTAGAACAAGCATCTCAGGATGAAAAGGGAATGCGGGCCAATCAGCCATCATTGACTGATATTAAGTGTCCAACGTGTAAGCGAGATATGATGATACGCACAGCCAGTACAGGTGTGTTCTTGGGTTGCTCTGGCTATGTATTACCACCTAAAGAACGGTGCAAAACAACTATTAATCTGGTTGCTGGTGAAGAGGTTGAAACGGATGATGAGTTTACAGAAGTTAATGCACTTAGAGCCATGCACCGCTGTTTGATTTGTTCCACCGCAATGGAAAGTTACTTGATTGATGAAGGGCGAAAGCTGCATGTCTGTGGCAATAATCCCGATTGTTCTGGCTATGAGGTAGAAACAGGTCGATTCAAACTAAAAGGCTATGATGGCCCAGTGCTCGAATGCGATAAGTGCGGTGCTGAGATGCAATTAAAAACCAGTCGTTTCGGCAAATATTTTGGCTGTACTAATGAAGAGTGTAAAAATACACGCAAATTATTGAAAAGCGGCGAGCCTGCACCTCCTAAAATGGAACCTGTGGCGATGCCTGAGTTGAAATGCCGAAAAGTTGATGATCACTATATCCTGCGCGATGGTGCAGCAGGGTTGTTCCTTGCTGCAAGTCAATTTCCAAAAAATAGAGAAACAAGAGCTCCTTTAGTGGTGGAGTTATTGCCTCATCAAGGTGCTATTGATGACAAGTATCATTATTTGCTTGATGCGCCAAGGCAAGATCCAGATGGTAATCCTGCTATTATTCGCTATAGTCGTAAAGCTAAACAGCAGTATGTCATGAGTGAAGTTAATGAAAAACCTACGGGTTGGACTGCAACTTATGAAAGTGGCCAGTGGCTTGAAAATGTCAAGAAAAGCACTAAGCCTAAGACAAAGAAAAACTAATTTTTTAAAGGCTGATCATCCTGTTTTAGGTATAGAAAAAGGGTGATCATCCTGTTAGCTTGAGCTTTGTATGATAGTGCTAGCTTGGTTATTCTAAGTAATATAACTGATAGTATCAGGACGTTTGGTAAGCGTTTCTGCGATAGCAGATATTATGCGTTTATAACCCCAATTCAGGTATTTTTATATCTTTTTACTAAGATAAAAAGTATGTACTGCTTGCGTTAAGATCATAATGGTTTCTTGAAAGCCGTTTTACCTTGCTGCACAATGGATCCCAAATTTAGCTTACGATAAGTGGATGAGGATATGACAGCTTCCTTTTTAGAAATCGTTGAATTACCTAACGGTGAAATTGTATTACGGCGCGGTGATGAAGAGGGGGAACCTTTATTAACCCTTTATTTTTCCGAAGAAGCAAAATCCTACCTTCAAGGGAATCATCTGGATATAGCAAAGATTATGTTTGATGCAGGTCTTCATGAAGTGACTCGTCAGGGAGAAAGTAAAGATAAACAAGATGATGATTTATCATCTGATCGCGTGCTGCATTAAGTAATAAATTGCTTTTTATGTTTTATCACTAAGTGATGTAAATGTATTGGACTAATAAAGTCAGGCACTTTAATAAAGAGATTACTTTCCATTTATTAAAGTGTCGCAATGGGTCAAAAGCGAAATCATAAATACTAACTTAAACCTCCAAATAATAAAGTTTGTCTTCATTGTTGAGCACTAGATATCGAGTGCAGCTAAATTACTGACATTTCCTCAATGCTTGCGTTACACACTTTTTAAAAAAAAGAGAGCTTTGCATGATCCGATCAACTCCTCCTTTTTAAGCTCAATGACAAAATTTTCGCAGTCTTTTGTATTAACCAGCTTAGGAAATTGAATTTTTA
>JAQYUY010000138.1 GCA_028728195.1 Endozoicomonas sp. (ex Botrylloides leachii) | reverse complement strand
AGATAGAAGCAGTCCATTATGACCCGTTGATGAATAGGGAAAATACGCGTCAGGCAGTGTTTGAATACATCGAAGGCTACTACAATAGAAAACGGCGACACAGTACTTTGGACTATGTCAGTCCTGAGCAATATGAGTCACAAAAAATCGCATAGAAGGGTGTCCATTTTTAGTGCACCAGATCATAATAGCTCTGAACAGTCACAGAATGATTAAAAGTCATCTTCGGGAGGTTTGCCAGTAATAAGATACTGACGATTTTGTAGATAAGCATCACGAATAAAAGAATAGCGATCACCAATAATAAGGTCGTCTGCTCGTAATAAGTTGGCACGAGTATTCACAACTCTAAGGCCTAGAGCTGTCCACCTTACTGTGTTCTCATTGATAACGTAATAGGGGCTAAGATAAGCATCAGGAAAACGTCCAAAACCGCCACGAACGGTACTGGGGCCTAAAAATGGCATCATAACATAAGGGCCTGATGGCACGCCCCAAGCAGCCAAGGTCATACCAAAATCTTCATATTTTGATTGAACCCCCATTGCGCTGGCCACGTCAAAAAGGCCAAATAGCCCTACGGTTGTGTTGATGGCGAATCGTGTCAATGACGTCAGAGCATTCACGCCCTTAAGCTGAAAGGTTGCATTCAGGGTATTGCGTATATCACCAATATTATTGAAAAAATTAGAAATACCGGTTTTTATAGGCGAAGGCAGAACAGCATCATAACCTTTTGCCACAGGTCTTAGTACATGCCTATCAAGTGAATCATTAAATTTGAAAATAGCCCTGTTCGTTGACTCCCAGGGATCATCAGTAGAAAGGTTTTTTCCCAAGGCCGCATTAGCCATTAGGGCTAAGCTAGCAAACAGCACCAACGAAAAGTAAGATATACGTTTGATTGCGGTGCTCAAAATATTCTTATCCTCACAAGTAATGTAATATTGATCACTCTAAGCTATATTAGAGTCGGCCATATAAGCTTTAGCTTTACCAAAGCCGTATCTACTTTGATATTTTAGCTAAAAAAATAAACCAAACAAACACGCCGTATTATAACAGTCTGTCTTATCCTGCCTAGCTTTGTAAATAGCGATTCTGCTTATCGCAGCACTTCATGTGATTTTTATATTATAAATCCTTGGTCTAATATAAGAAGCTGATTTTATATAGCATATCTAGTGAGGGTTGAAATGGCGCCATACCAACAGAAGCATTTTGTAGGGTAGATGACTCTTGTAAACACTTGAACCAAAACTAAACAAATACCTAACCAAGCACTGTAGTCTTAAGTACTCCTATCAACCAGCAAAGTGGCTAAAATTGTCGTCATACTGCATACTAAAAGCTGTAATTATCTTAAACATTTCTATACGCATTATGCTTTTAAATACTAGCGGAAGTATTTCTATCACCGAGTTATACCAACCATCTTTTCTAACTACGCTATTACATTAGTTATTTGGACACTGGCATTGCATTGGAACTCTTCGCCACAGCCCCGCTTCTATCCATCATTCTGCCTTATTCTAGGATCCAGCCACCCATACTCATGATATGAATTAAAAAAAACTGATGGGTACAATCACTATTCGTAGAAAAAAATATTAAAAACAATAGGTTAACTGTATTTTACAAAATACTATTGAATGGTTGTTTAATTGTTGAGGTAGCCAGCAATCGGTTGAGATATATACCCAAGTGAATTCAAGATGCTCATTTTTCTTCCAAGCTTACTCCTTAAAATGAAGGGTTATAGCTGAATAAACGCGAGCATCTTGAAAGCGTTTGAGTATATCTTTTAAATAGAGCACAGCCTCCACAGTTTAAGGTTTAATGTTATGGTAACTGATTGACAGGGCGTGAAACACTCTTCTTTGCAAAAAAAGCTCTTTTTGAATATTCAAACTGATTAAAATTGCTTGATAGCTGTTATATCGAACTCAGTTCTTATCTGTAGTAATTCATGCCTGAACTACTACAGTTAATCAGTCTCTCTTAGCATAACTGCTATACGGATGCGCTGCCTGCTGATTTTTTTTTGCTTACAGCTGGTGCCTTTGTCAATTTATCATGACTGTCTTTTATCTCAATCTTAGGCTCATCAGCTTTACTAACAACACGCTCTTGAACTTCAGTCAGTAACTTAACCGCCTTGGTAAGCTCCTCTAACTGAGGAGCTAGCTCAGAAGTTTTGTTCTGAGATTCTGGGATAATAGAGCTACGCACTTTAATTAAGGTATCATTTAGCTTGTCTAAGGTTTTCTGTTTGGCTGATTCAAAGCGATCAGAGAGCTCATCACGCATTTCATCGCCCTCTTCCACTAGATCTTCAAAGAGTTTTTTTCCTTCTTGACCTAGTTTCTCGTAACGACCATAGGCACCTAAACCTGCCAACCATAGTTTCTCGTACATGCTTTACTCCTTAAAATATGCTATGCTGATTGCTGATCTATAAAAAGAAATAGCATTGTCGCACAGCGATTTGAAATGACCACTAGGAATGAGGTCACATTATTATCTAGTTAATGAGCAATCAAACATCACCAGTTAACACCTTTTAACATATTAATTAAAAATTTTTGTTCTGGTGTTGGCTTGGGTTGTGTTCCTTCTTTATTTCCACCTTCTGCAGCTGTGCTATCAGGGAACATGCTATAACCTGTATTCATCAACAAGCGGCTAATATTTGGTAATAAGTCATACATTGTTTGAGCAAAAATGCCAAGGCGTGTTGCAATACGTATTGGTTTTTGAATAATCGCCTTAACTAATAAATTTGCTGCTTGTTCTGGCGACATTGTAGGAACATAGTCGTAAAATTTAGTAGGAGCAATCATAGGCGTCCTTACCAACGGCATATTAATCGTGGTAAATTTTACGCCTTTATCTGCATACTCACTGGCAGCTGCACGAGTAAAAGAATCTAAAGCCGCTTTAGAGGCTGTATAAGCAGAGAAGCGCGTATTACCCGCGAGAACAGCAATAGATGAAATATTAATAACTTGACCAAAACCTTTTTCAGACATACTGGGAAGAAAAGATAAAATTAGGCGCAAAGCACCAAAATAATTAACTTCCATTGTGCGCTGAAAATCATGCAAACGATCATAACTGTGCTCTATACCACGACGAATAGAACGGCCCGCATTATTAATTAAAATATCCACACTACCGTGGTCGTTAATAACCTGATCACGCAGATAGGCGGTATCCTTATCTGAGGTTAGATCAATACTGTAGGCATAAGCCTCGCCACCATTATCACGAATTTCAGCAGCAACTGCTTCTAACGCTTCAAGATTTCGGGCAACCAGCAATATTTTTGCACCACTTTTTGCCAGTTTCAGTGCGGTTGCTTTACCAATACCAGAGGAAGCCCCAGTAATCAGTATCACTTTATTGGTGACCTGCTCTCTTAGATTATCTGATCCCAAACGCTCTTCATCAAGGTGCTGTTCCCAATAGCTCCAAATCTGGCGGGCATATTCTTCCAGTGGCTTAACGTAAATATTGCTGCCTTCAAGAGCGGAATCAGTATTATTACGGTTAAATAGCGTAGCGTAATTATAAAACTCAAGAACTTCTTTAGGAATTTTAAGCTCTTTTAATAAGGTGGTCATAAAGTTTTGAAAAGCCAAAGACTTCGCAAAACTTTTAGCAAACATGGTGATTAACGGGTTGAGATTTGAGCTTTCAATCTGCATGCTCATTTTCGGGGCCCGTGCAACCTCTGCAAATAAATTCACCACGTCACTCATACGACAAGAGTTAGGATTAGTCAGGTGAAAACACTTGCCGTCCAAACCCTCTTTATGAGCAATATAATCCATTGAGTCAGCAATAAAATCAACGGGTACAATATTAAGCTCACCGCCCCCAATACCTATCAGAGGTAGCCACTCAGGCACAGAGTCACGCAGTTTTTTCAATGCATTAAAAATATAATATAGGCCATCAACTTTATTGATCTCACCAGTGACAGAATGACCTACAATCATTGCTGGACGGTAAATACGGTAAGGAAAACGCTCTTCTTTGCGTACTAGTTTTTCAGCATCGTGCTTGGTTTTCAGGTAAGCATTATTCAGTAAGCCTGCCTCATCAAGCATCTCCTCTGTAAACTCGCCATTATAGAGCCCCGCTACCGCAACAGAGCTAACATAATGAAAACGCTTTACATTCATTGCTGCCGCAGTGTTCAGCGCAACACGAGTTCCCTCCACGTTAATAGCATGCATAATATCCATTGATGCTTCTATGTCATAGATCGCTGCCACATGAAAGAACTCAACATTCAGAGCTGCTAACGCACTCAAGTCACCATTAGTCAGACCTAAGTTAGGCTGAGTGAGATCACCTTCATATAAAGTAATACATGACTTGTGTTGCTTATAACGGTTCAGAAGTTTTTGGGTTTGCTCGCTTTCTATATCACGAACTAGAAGATGAACCTGACCAGATCTTGCCAATAGGCGCTCAAGAAGGTGCGTGCCAAGAAACCCTGTTGCCCCAGTGACAAAATAATGAGGCTGAATTGATACTACATTATTGTAAAACATACTTCTTTCTTCCGCATATCTAACTGTTCACATCGGCTGACACGTTCTCATACAAACCAAGAATATGTAAATAAGTGGTCTATTCTTTATGCATCGACTGATCGTTCTACAAGCATAAAATTTGTTATAACGCCCACTCAACCCAGCTATATCTTCTGTGGTTTGGGCTCAGGTAATACGCTTATAAGGGCGGCGGGGTATAAATTGACGTTATCAGCTTACAATGCATTCTGAAAAAAATACCTGCCAACCCCAGATCATACTTCCTGTGTTGTCTATTGCATTCTGCTTAGATAATACAGATGTTTGAAATTTGTTGCTACGCTTAACGTAATGTTTATTGTGTAAAAAAAAGTAAAATGATAATAAAGTGCTAAGAGCCATTAGACTCAGCTCCTTTAATGATCATGAATAGAGCCAAACTGAGTTAACATAATAAGTCAAATCAATTGATATTAAGAGGCGAAAGATTGCTTTAATCTTTTATACTTTCAGCCGTATCCAACTGCAATACATGGCGCTTGGAACTTACTTGCATCAGATAGTTTTTCTTTTTGTATGCATTGATGGCAGTCGATGCTTTTATATCAATAACATTGCTGTAGCTTAAAACATGGCTATCATCAATCGTTATCTCAACAACTTAATCTTTAATGTCTAAGCAATAAGCCTCATAGCAGTATAAAAGCATGAATACCTTAGTTCGCGGATATCATTGTGACAGCAATACCTACAGCTTCACATAGGCACTATAACCCATGATATTTATTTTTTGCTGCCACATATTGTTTAGCTTACCCTGATATAATATAAGCGCCCTCATTAATACATTAATCTATTACAAGGGCTGAGCATAACACGCTGTGTTAAATAGTATTATCAAACACCTGACAGCTGTACTTTTTTATGCTCATCTTTTATTCCCATCATACGATTTAACATAGGAGCTGTAATCAGCATTAGCAGTGCAATCCCTAGTGTTACTAAGCCAATAACCTGAAAAACATTGCTGTAAACTGGTAGTGTATGCAAAGGTCCTGCAGCCTTATCGCTTTCAGAAACAGCCGTAAAGCCAGCAATGTAGCCTGCCAAAACGGAAGCAGCTGAAGAGGTCATTAACCAAGCACCCATAATAAAACCGTGCATTCGCTTAGGTACCAGCTGCGCAACCATAGACAGTCCAAGAGCACTGATTAGCAACTCACCCACTGACTGCAAGAAGTAGCTCAATACGATCCAGTTAGAAGAAACAATCCCTTGCGAATTCGCAAACTTAGCGCCCACAGGCAATACCAGAAAGCTAGCAGCACAGCAAAGCATACCTAGAGCAAACTTAGTAGGTATTGATAAGTCTTTCCCTGCGCTTCCAGAACGGTTATAAATATAAGCAAGTATAGGACTAGCCACCATAATCCAGAAAGGGTTTAACGATTGGAAAACTAAAGGATTAATATGAATGCCCAGAATATAAGGGTTAACATTATTGATAGCAAAGAAGTTTAGCGAAGTTGGCATCTGCATATAAAGCACAAAAAATACAATAGCCTGAAGCATAAGAATGAAAGCGACGATCATTTTGCCTCGTTCATTACCATGAGCCGTTACAATTTCTTTTAGAAAAACTGTTACAACCCAAGTACCGACTGCAGCTAACAGTATGTGAGCAATGGTTAGATGATCAAGAATCCAACCACAGATGAAGCAAGCCGCAATTGTGCCCACCACAGCAATAACGTAAGTCATAAACTTGACTGGCTTAAAATCAGGCTCAGAACCTACATCAACAATCCAGTGACGAGTTATCATATAATTTAATAGCGCCAATGCCATGCCTAAAACACTGGTCATAAAGCCCATACCCCAACCATAGGCATCAGCAATATAAGGTGTTGCCGTCATAGATATCAAAGAACCAATGTTAATTGACATATAATACATGGTGAAAGCACCATCCAGACGCGGATCATCTTCTTTGTAACACTTAGCGAGTAGGCTAGAAGGGTTTGCCTTAAACAAACCATTACCTACGGCAATAGTACCCAAGCCTAGGTACACCATCATACGATTTTCACCTGCTGAAGCCATCAACAGATAACCAATACCAAGCACGATAGCACCAAAAACAATGGTGCGCTTTGAGCCCAGCACCTTGTCGCCTATAGTACCGCCAACGGAAATCAGTCCGTAAACCAATGCACTAAAAGCACCAAAAGTAATGAAAGAGTCAATATCCGACATGCCTAGTTTGCGAACAAAGTAAACCGCCAGTAGAGCTTGAAGGCCGTAGTAACCAAACCTCTCCCAGAGCTCTATAAAGAAGATCAGATAAAAGGGTTTGGGTTGCTTTAGCACATTAAATGATTGCGACATACAATCTCCACGTATTGGTTACTGTCTGAGCATACTTCCATTACAGGATGCTTATTTATTGCTCAACTTCTTCAGATCTTCAACCATGAATGACACAGCTAATTACCCATTAACCCTTAAAATGCGTTAATAAATAATCTGTAATCACCTCATCAATTAACGGTTAAGCCGAATAAAATATAATATTTATTACTATATAAGACAAAAAAAAATCCCCAAGGTTCACTTGAAATATATATAAGCACTTAGTTGAATAGAATAAATATGCTATCAAGGAAAGGAAACTACGTAATATACTCAGTCGGACTTAGATAAAATAGTAGCCTTATCGCCAACACCACACCCAAAATTTGATTAAAAAAGCGATTCCTAAGGGCCACTATAAAGCCCAGTCAGCTACCAATTCCGTAGCAATGGGACGATAACTGTCCTGACCAAGTAGAACCTCTACAAGCCTGAATGAAAAAGCCATCACACAACCAGCCCCTTGAGCAGTAACCACGTGCTTGTTTTGATCAACCACCACCAACTGAGCTGGCTCAATCATTGCACCTTCAAGTTTATCAATGAATTCAGGATGGCAAGTCGCTCGCGTGTTATCCAACAACCCATGATGCGACAAGACGATAGCTGGTGCATTACCACTAGCTGCATACCAGCAACCTGCACTTTTTTGGTTAAGTAAAAGGTGAGTTAAGTGCTTAGTATCCCTTAGGCAGGTAGCACTTGGCTTACCCCCAGGGAGAACGATTAGCTGGTACACCGTGTCAAGGCAGCTTTCGACTGGACAATCCGCCTTAAATGACATGCCATATTGTCCATAAATTTCAAGAGAGGCATCTGGTTGACAACTGGCAAGCGTTACCTCTGCGCCTGCTCGTTTCAATACACTGGTAATAGTTGTTACTTCTATTTCTTCACAGCCATTTGCTATCGGAACAAGAACGTGTCTAGGCATCATTCATCTCATAATGATCAGTGACAACGGAACAGCACGCATTGTAAAAACACAACTGTTTGGTTTTTATAAATTTAGCAGACTGGAGATAATTGGCTGATTAATTTTTTTCATTGTAGGATGATAGATTAGAGCAACTAAAATGAGCAGCCTAACATTCAATGATAAAATTTTTATTATATTGCTGAAAGTTTCTGATATTCGGTCATCACAAACTGATCAGTCATACCACTGATATAATCAATAATTAATCTTGCTCGATAATACCACTCAAGGTCATTGTTGCGATCTTTAGATGGTATGTCTTTATTAATTTTCTCAATAGCTTGGCAGTAGGCAGCTTTGTATTTTTTGGACAACCGATGGTATAAACGCTGCTGAATAAATAATCGAGCATCATTGTTATAAGCTATCGCCTCAAATTGTTCCCGCGGTAATTCCAATAACGGTCGATAAATCGTCATGAGCCCCATAAGAGCTGCATGTCCTCGCAGTTCAGGCGTTTCTTTCTCTGGGCTATTGAATATATTGCGAGTCGCAATCATTTTTAGGGCTCTTAATGCCAAATGCTGATCAGAACCCCCATCAATCAGCGGCTCATCAATAACGCCATCAAATACTTGTCTATGATTTTGTAGATACCGATTAGCCGCATACTCCACAAGGTCCTTTATCAAGTGAGACCTTAGATGAACAATAAACTGTGAGCCTTGTGAACAAGCATTATTAACGATTGTAGGAAGATAATCATTTCCATTAGTATCAAGCTCTGACCACACTTCTTTCAAACAAACCTGAAGCTCTCTTAGTGATAAAATGCCTTTATCTACCGCATCTTCTAAATCAGAAATACAATAAGCAATATCATCTGCAGCCTCCATAATATAAACCAGAGGGAAGCGACAACCTTTTGAGATATCTAGTTCTTTTCTTAACCGGAAAACAAGCTCTTGCTCACTATAATAAAAACCCGGTTTTTTATAGCGATAATAAAAAGGATGTTCTTGGCAGGGCTTTGAATCACTTGAGCTGCGCGTATACTTCATCATTGCCGCTAACTGAGAGTAGGTCAAATTTAGATTTTGAAGCGTATGCGTAATTCTTAGGCCCTGAGCATTGCCCTCAAAGGTACATAAATCAGGCAATAACACTTCATAAAAAAATTCCGTATGACCCGCCCCATTTTTTATTGAATGTCGATGTGCTGCATCGACATTTTCTATTAGCCACTGACTAATAGTCTCTTCACCAAAATGGCCAAAAGGTGGGTTACCAATATCATGCATCAAACAACCCATTTCTACTAGGTTAGTAAAAGCAGTTTCTATACCCGATAGACTGAATTTATCCAATTCGCCTGCGCGTTTTAACTTTGCAAGAATTAATCGTGATAACGTTCGACCAACCTGCTGAACTTCAAGTGAATGAGTTAACCTGCTGCGAACACCCGCATTTGTTTCTAACGGATAAACTTGTGTTTTCTGTTGTAAACGACGAATGGCTGCTGACTGAATAATACGATCTCGATCACTTTCTGTTATTTGAATTAAGTCATCAGCTGCATTTAACGAAGTTGCTTGAGACCGTAGAGTTGATATTTTAGTCAAATAGTTCATAGCTGATACTTTACATTAGAATGATTTATACTAGAACGCCTTCAACATACTCATCCCTATCCCGTTATAACCCACCCCTTGCGAGGAATGCGGATTGATAAAAAACGAGCACCCTGAAGCTTAATACGTATATATGCGCATTGATTATATCTGCTAATTGAGGGTTTTGTTGAAACTTTACACTATAGCGGCTAGTCGAGCACCCTCATCAATCGCCCGTTTAGCATCAAGCTCCATGGCTTTATTTGCGCCGCCAATAAGATGGGTTGGCTTTTGATGTATATTATCAGCTAACTCAGTCAAAGGTTCTTGCCCAGCACAGATAACTACTGTGTCAACATCAAGCACCCTAGGCTGATTATCAATGACGATATGTAGCCCTTCATCATCAATTTTCTGGTAATCACAGCAGGGTATCATTTTAATACCCCGACTGCTCAAAGAACTGCGGTGTATCCAGCCCGTGCTTTTTCCAAGATTGGCACCGAGCTTTCCACTTTTACGCTGAAGCAAGTAGATTTCCTTCATAGATTTAGGCTTAGCCTTTTCAGGCAATAGTCCACCTCTATGTTTAAGTGTCATATCAATACCCCACTCCCTCATGAACTCAGGTATATCAAGACTAGGTGACACTCCCAACTGGGTGATATACTCACACAGATCAAAGCCAATACCACCGGCACCTATCACTGCCACTTTATTGCCTACATTCGCCCCGTTAAATACATCGAGATACGTTAATACGCAAGAATGATCAATCCCATTAATCTGCAATGTACGAGGCTTAATGCCTGTAGCAATAATAACTTCATCAAAGTCGCTGCTATTAATCTCTGCTGCATCAACCGTATGGTTTAATTTGAGATGCACACCGGTAATCTCAATTTGTCGTTTAAAGTAACGCAAAGTTTCTTCAAACTCTTCTTTACCTGGAATGGTTTTAGCGATATTAAACTGGCCGCCGATTCTATCTGAAGCATCAAATAAAACCACTTGATGACCTCGTAGCGCTGCAGTGGTGGAAAACGCCAGTCCTGCTGGACCAGCACCAATAACAGCCAGTTTTTTAGGCGTCTTTGTTGGCTTATAGTTTAGCTCTGTCTCATGACAAGCCCTTGGGTTAACCAGACAGCTAACCTCTTTTCCTTGAAAGATATGATCCAAACAAGCCTGGTTACAGGCAATACAGGTGTTAATTTCATCACTGCGACCTTCAGCCGCTTTATTGACCCAGTCAGCATCGGCAAGCATAGGACGCGCCATCGATATCACATCAGCGTCACCTTGAGCCAGAATAGCTTCTGCAACATCTGGCATATTAATACGATTAGACGTAATAACAGGCAGGGATAATTCTTTACGTATTTTAGCTGTGACCCAAGTAAAAGCTCCCCTTGGCACCATAGTTGCGATCGTGGGGATCCGTGCTTCATGCCAGCCTATACCTGTGCTGATCATACTGGCACCGGCTTTTTCAATGGCCTTTCCAAGCTGAACAGTCTCACTCCAGTTACTGCCACCCTCAACAAGATCCAACATGGAGAGGCGATAAATAATAATAAAATTTCTTCCTACCCTTTCTCGAATACGGCGAATAATCTCTACAGGAAGACGCATCCGGTTTTTATAACTGCCACCCCAATCATCTTGTCGTTGGTTAGTACGCATGGCGATAAATTGGTTAATGAAATAACCTTCCGAGCCCATGATTTCAACGCCATCATAACCTGCTTCCTTTGCTAATAAACTGCTATGGGCAAAACACTCTATTTGTTCATCTATTTCACTATTTTTCAATTCCCGCGGCTTAAACGGATTGATCGGTGCTTGAATAGCACTAGGGGCAATATTCATTGGATGGTAACCGTAACGACCCGTATGTAATATCTGAAGACAGATTTTACCCCCTTCTTTATGTACAGCCCCGGTAACCTGCTTATGCCGCTCTACTTCGTCTTTTTTATTAAGTAAAGCAGCCGCAGGCATGCCCCCGCCTTCTAGGTTAGGACTAATACCACCGGTAATAATAAGGCCAACACCACCTTTAGCGCGTTCAGCATAAAAAACAGCAAGTCGTTCAAATCCGTTTTTCCGCTCTTCCAGACCAGTGTGCATAGAGCCCATCAAAACACGGTTTTTCAATGTGGTAAAGCCCAGATCAAGAGGACTAAACAAATGAGGATATTGTTGATTTTCTTGCATGATTAACAGTGCTCAGTTATTTTTCAACTTAGGATAAAGGCGGTTTAACAGGCCATAAATTATCGAATTCACCTGATTTTTTTTGTGCTTTGGCTTGCATAGCTTTCATCACTTCATTGGGTTGAAACATAGCGCTTTGCCAAGTTGCCATATAGTTGAGGCTATCAGCTACCGAGTGATCGCGTGCATAATTGAGCATTTCTTTACTTCCGGTCACCGCAAGAGGAGAGTTTGATGCTATCTGTTCAGCAATAACATAAACCTGCTTCATCATTGCCTCCTGATCAGCAAATACCTGATTCAGTAATCCTGAACGAAATGCTTCTTCTGACGCTATTTTCCGTCCTGTATAAGCAAGCTCTCTAGCCAATCCATTGGGTATCAGAGAGGGCAAACGTTGCAACACGCCTAGATCAGCCGTCATACCCAATTGCGTTTCTTTTAACGAAAAATAAGCGTCAGCCGTTGAATAACGACAATCACAAGCACAAATCAAATTAAGCCCACCACCTATGCAGCCACCGTGAATTGCAGCAAGTACCGGTAGTCGTGTATTTTCCAATTTACTTAGTACAGCCTGCAACTGAAGCACAGTTCTGCGCAGATCTTCACTGCGCCTCCCTGGCTCACCAGAAACAAGACGGCTGCTAGGGTTCCTAAAAACAGATAAATCAATACCTGAACAAAACATACTACCTTCGCCAGCAATAACAATAACTCGGGCGAGGCTGCCATGATCAATAGTATCTATTACCTCAGGAAATTCTTGCCAGAACTCAATATTCAACGCATTGCGTTTACTTGGCCGGTTAAGTGTAATGGTTGCAATACCCGCTTCTACACAAACACGCAAGGAGTGACACTGCATAGACAAACCCCATTCTACCGTTTTTTATAGTATGACTGCTAAGTTAAAGCGGACAGTTAGCAACGTCAAGATCAATTATGGGTACTCCTGTGACTCTTTTATTAACTCAGGTTACGCACAACGATGAAAATGAATAATGATTCATGAAACATTGTCATCATTTAAAACAAATACGTTAGTACAGCTAGCTAAATAGAAACGACTATTTTTGTTTGCTGTCTGAATTATTAAGTCATTTTAGCTGCAAGCAAAGCAAGGGTATTACTCAATGATAATGGTAGCTTGCAACATTTATTTTTTATACGATATAGGGAGATAGACCAATGCCTTTAAGTTCAGCAAGTTATAGCTTATCGTCTAGTAATGACACTTTTTTTCCTTGTAAGGACATTATGGATCCGCATTCTTCAACAGAAGCTGGCCACTTCGGGGGCCGCACGCTTTGGCCTATGCTTGGCTTTGGAAAATACAGTCCTCCCGCTGCAACCGATTGTAGCGTAAATGATAAAAAACTAGCTAATAGGTCGTGCACAGACTCTGATAGCGAAAGCAATTATTCTTATTACTCTTGTGATGAGAAAAATACAACTCGCCCTAAAATGCTTTTCTATAGTTCTGAAAAAAAATATGGCGATACATCTGACAACGGCTCATCAGTAAGCAGGCCACGGATGCATACCGCTAAACCTGAATCTGAAAATCCGCAGCCTAATAGTGTTGACTACTTCGGGAGTCGCACTCCTTCATCTATACTTCGCATTGAAGAATATGATCCGCATGATGACGATTCATCAATATCAGAAAGCATTAATTCATGGCGACATCGTATTGAGCAAGATTACCCCTCTACAAATGCGGCGTTAAAAATTCAAATTAACGAGCTATACAATCAAATTGAAGCGCTAAACAATGAGATAGTATCGCTGAAACGCCAAGAGAAAGAGAAAGAAGACCACATTAAACGCTTACAACATCAGATCAGCGCTAAAAACTCATTGCCTAAGATGCACACCCCTGAACCTAAATATCAGACTCAGCAGCCTAAAATTGAGCCTCAACCTCAACCTCAACCGGTAGTCAAAGCGTATAACATGCCGTTATATAATGCTACTTACCCGCTATATAACCCTTTTATACCTTTTAAAATTGGAGCCCCTAATTTTGCCTTAAGCCCCTGGCAGCCCGCTACATATATTCCCGTCGCGCCCATGTATAATACGCCGCTAAACACTGTGAATTATACTGGATACACTCAAAGTTATCACTTACCCCTCTTTCATTGGCCATACGTTTTTTTAGTTTAGTATTAAACCATTGTTCATGATTTTAGATATGGCCGAGAATGTTTTTTAAAAAAATCATGAGCAATTCCTAAAAAATAGTTCTTATTGTGTCTATGAAATACAGATGATTAGAAGTAGTCTATACTGCGTTCTTTTATTGATATTCTTTTTATATCAATAAAAATAATTAAATTATTCCAACCACTGATAACTAAAGGGTATGTTCTTGGCTAAACAGATCACAGAGCAGGACATGAACTTTGATATCCGGCATATTTGGCACCCTTATAGTACAACCGTTAATCGCCCAGAAATGTTTCCGGTAGTAGGCGCTAAGGGTGTTCGGTTAACGCTTAATAATGGCCGTGAACTTATTGATGGCATGTCATCTTGGTGGTGCACCATTCATGGTTATAATCATCCCGCTATAAACCAGGCAATGAAAGCACAGATTGATGATTTTTCCCATATTATGTTTGGCGGGCTGACCCACAAGCCCGCTATCGATTTAGCACAAAAATTGATCGCTATGACCCCCCCCGCTCTAGACACTGTGTTTTTTGCTGATTCTGGATCTGTATCGGTTGAGGTAGCTATAAAAATGGCCATGCAGTATTGGCAGGCACGCAACAAGCCTGAGAAAAATAAAATGCTTACGGTTCGAGGCGGTTATTACGGTGATACCACCGGCGCTATGTCGTTATGCGATCCGAATAATGGCATGCACCATCACTTTACAGGCATTTTACCTGAGCATTATTTCCTATCGCGTCCACTTTGTGCTTTTGGCTCACCCTGTGAAGAACAACATATCGCTGCATTGCGTGAGATGTTAGCAGCCAAATATTCAAAACTGGCCGCAGTGATTATAGAGCCGATTGTTCAAGGCGCCGGTGGCATGCACTTCTACTCACCTGAATACCTAAAGCAACTGCAAGCATTATGCACAGAATATCAAGTGCTACTAATTCATGATGAAATTGCTACTGGCTTTGGCCGAACCGGCAAATTATTTGCCATGGAACACGCGAATGTTGTACCGGATATTATGTGCGTGGGTAAAGCATTGACAGGAGGTTATATGACGCTGGCGGCTACACTTTGTAGCACAGAAGTCAGTCAAACAATCTCTGAGACAGGCGCCTTTATGCATGGACCCACGTTTATGGCAAACCCGTTGGCTTGTGCTGCTGGATCAGCAAGTCTTGAGATTATCCAACAAGGGAACTGGAAACATCAGGTTGAAAACATTGAGCGGCAACTATGGGAAGGTTTAAGCCCCTGCGCGGAGCTACCGGGCGTTGCCGATGTAAGAGTACTCGGAGCCATTGGCGTTGTAGAAATGACAACACCTGTTGTGATGGCCGAGATTCAACCTGAATTTGTGAAACGGGGTATATGGGTACGTCCCTACGGAAAACTGATTTATCTCATGCCACCTTACATTATAAATGATGACGAATTAAAGCAGTTATGCTCAGGTATTATTGATGTTATCTCTTCATTAAAAAGCTAACATCTAACTCAATTAATACAATAATTGTAACTGATTTAATTAAAAGGCCAGCATTAAAGCTAGCCTTTTTTTGAAATAAGATTATGCTTGAGCAGGCGGTAATAAATTAATTTCAACTCGCCGGTTAGCTGCTTTGCCTGCAGCAGTAGCATTGCTAGCAATAGGGTCAGCAGAACCTCGACCCAGTGCTATTATCCGACTACCTGATACACCTAGCTGTTGTATATAGGTAGCGACATTATTCGCTCTCTCCTTAGATAAGGGAATATTAATCTTATCGCCTCCAGAGCTGTCGGTATAACCAACAACTTGAATGCCATTTTTATCAAACTCTTCAAATACTTGTGCCACTGACTCCAGCACCGGTTTAAAACTAGGTTTAATAGTTGCTTTACCGGTATCAAAAGTGATGTTAGAAGGCATAATTAACTGTAGATTATCACCTTGTCGTTTAACTTGGACGCCTGTATTTTGCAAAGCTACTCGCAGTTTTTTTTCTTGCTGGTCAACATAATAGCCATACCCACCACCTGTTGCACCACCGATAGCCGCACCTTTTAAAGCTCCATCCTTACCGTCAACCAAACCACCTACTACAGCACCAGCAAGCGCGCCAGCGCCAGCATATTTACTTGTTTTATTAACCTCTTGCTCACCCGTATAGGGGTTAGTTGTTTGACAGCCGGACAATAGCAAAGCACTAATGACCACGGCACTTGCTGCTTTTCTCAACATGATGCTTATTCCTTTTTTAACTATTTACTAGCCACGAATAACACTATTTTCACGAATTTCTTTACCGATGGTAGTCTCTGGACCATGCCCTGTTACAACTACAGCATCTTCATCAAGTATATATAAACGTTGCCGAATAGATTTTTCAATCGTTTTAAAATCACCGCCCCAAAGATCTGTTCTACCAATAGCCCCACGAAATAGGGTATCACCTGCAATAAGCAACTTCTCTTGCGCAAACCAGAATGACATAGAACCGGGGGTATGGCCTGGCGTATGAATGCAACACCCCTGATTACAAGGTAGTGCTTGATCATCCTGCAACCAGAAGTCAGGGTCTGGCACAGGATGATAAGGGACATTAAACATTTTGCATTGAAGCTCAAGATTATTCCATAGAAACTGGTCTTCTTTATGAAGGTATATAGGCGCACCTGTTTGCTTTTTTATCTCGCCACTGGCAAGGAAGTGATCAAAGTGTGCATGAGTATGAACTAATGCAATAACTTTTAATTCCATAGCGTTCAGCTTAGCCGTAATCATAGCAGGGCTACCACCTGGGTCAACGACAATGGCATTACCAGTTAAACGGTTACCAATAATGGTACAATTACACTGTAAAGGACCTACGGGAAACGTTTCCCTGATAAAGTAAGTGGTATCTGGCATTACCTATAAACTTCCCATAAAGAATACAATAGACTTCTACCGCAAAGTCGTAATTTTTGAGTATATCGAAGTGTTTTACCGTTGTCAGAAAAAACACCCGCCGCCTTGGCTCAAGCCGATCACTTATGAACATGGCTAGATTAATATAATAAGTAGATAGTCAGCTATACCATACAAAGTCTAATTTAAATGAAGTACCTAGGTAATGCTGGTCTTAAGGAAAATCAAGTATTACTGTTTGGTGATGGAAAAAGTTTATCATTTCACAGATACTTAACAATGCTTTTAATAGCTTGGTTATACAATGGATAAGCTATGTTTATTCTGGGATCAATTAAAAAATACGCGCAATTGATTTTATTTTTAGTAGAGCGCCTAGCAAGCTCTAATTTCAAATAGTTAACCCGCTAATTTTTCAACATAGCATTAAGATACTAATTTTAAAACAACTAAAACCAACTAACCAAAGGTTCATCATAATTATAAATATCGTCTCTAAACCGTACACGTCCATTACTATCAGGCCAAGCAGTAAAATAGCTTAGATAGACATCTACCGGCTTATTTAAAGGGATCTTTAATGTGGTACCTGTGCTCTGCTGAGATATTACCGCATCTTGAGTTGATATAAGATAAGAAAAAAATTTGTCGCTTCCATCAACACGAATACAACCTGAGCTAAACATTCTTCTTTTTTTATCAAAAAGGGTCCGATCATTAGTATCATGTAAATAAATACTTTGCTTATTCATTATGTTAAACCTATATTTTCCTAGTCGGTTATTTTCTCCTGGTTGCTGCTCAAGTCGAAAAGTAAACGTTTTGGGGCTATATTTTGCCCATTGAATAGTAGCAGCGTCAATCACGCTAGCTTTATCATCCCAGCTTTCATAAACGAGAAAGCCTTCTTTCTTTAATAATCCTGGGCTTTTTTGCTCGCTTCGTAATAGTCGATGAGCAGCAATTCTATGCGGTACTTTCCAGACAGGATTGATGGTAATAGTACTAATTTCATCTTGAAGGATTGGCGTCTTATTAGCAGGCTTACCTACTATTGCCCGATGATGATATTTTTTACCCTGAGCATCTATCCATGATACTGTAAACCCCGGTATATCCACCCAAACATAAGGGGGGTGTATCTTCTGGGGAAGCCAGCGCAAACGCTCAAGGTTAGCCTTAAGCATTTTTATGCGCTTATTAGTAATAGAAAGTAATGCTTGTCTAGTAGAAGGACCAAACCGACCATCTGGCATCAAGTTGTATTCCAGCTGCACCTGTGTCAACACATCCAGATGCTGCTTTAAATAGACAGAACCCAAGTGATGATTAATCAGATCAATATCAACTAACCAATCACCCAACTTGGCGATCTGCATATTCGTATCACCCTCAAAAAAAATAATATCATCAGGAAATAACTGAAGGGCAGTTTCTCGCCACTGCTTAAGATCTCGCAATGCTTTTCGCAGCATTTGGTACGCTGGTATTTTCGACTGTATCTGTTCTATAGGTAAAAATTGATTCCCACCACCAAAATGGGTTTCGATATCAGGAATTTCCCAAGCATTCTGAAAAAGCGTTTTATTGAGCCGACCTAGATCAATAAAGGTCATATATTTTTTATATAACCTCTGTAGATTAGGTGTGCTACTATCTTTAACCAAAGATAACCAATCATTTTTATCTATAGAAAAGCCATGGCTCTCAATGCTGGAAAAAAAGGTGACTAGACGGTCTTTTTCTAATGTGCTAGCGGAGCTATAGAATGAAAAAAAGATAATACATATTAATGAATAGCGATATACCAACACAACGACTCCATTCGCTTATAACTCCAACATTAATAAGTATAGTGATCAGATTGATTGGCTAATCATTCGTTAATATAACGACAAAAAATAGACTTATACCAATTGTTTTTTCTAACGACTGGAATGAAAACGAGCAGCCAGACTCCAACATAATGGCGAGTAATAGTAGGGCTAGTGCGAGAAGTCTTAATAAGTGCAGGTGGTCAGCGCAATAACGTAGTTAGAAGCGATGGTTGGTATGATGCAACGTGTTGCAAGCTGTATTATTGACTCATTATCTGAGGAATCCCTACTATCAACCATTTCAGAACAAAACAGGTCATAGCCAAAGCTATGACGAGTTACCTTAACCTTTGGCGCTATTCTATGAAAGGTTTAACCAATAACATCCTGCTGCGTAGCAAAAATATCAGATTGCTTATTTCTTACATTTAAAAAAGGTTCAATCGCTTTAAAAATACCTGTTTTGGACATATTTCTACGAAGGTCAAACCCTGCCATCACCTCGGTTAATAACAATTCAGGTAATAGCTGAAAATTAATACCCTCCCATTGTTCTCGATCCACTCTAACTGAGTATAAATAGTCTTTTTGCAAATGAGCAGTAGCTGGGTTCAGTCGCCTCCCGTAACCAGAAAAGACAACTTGCTTCAGACCAGGTAGTGCTGAAAAAACCTCGCCAATCAGCCTAAATCCAATGGAATGAACTTGTTGCATATAGTATTGGCGCTTCTTGGTTGGACTCAAGCTTTTACACGTTAATCGTAGTTCTTTATCAAGCACCTTATACTCTAATCCAGGCAACATTTTCATTTCTGGGAAATGAACATCAATCCATACTATGGAAGCAGCCTTATCAACTGATAGTTTAGTTTCAACTCCTATATCTGCGGTAGTTTTACTTAATAGCCTATAAAGAAATTCTTCCATACTTTGAGAGGTACTTAATCGGTTATTCCAAAATTTTAAATAGTCTTCTCTGTGTTGACTGACCTTTTTTTGCCATGCTTTCTTCTGATGAAGGAACTGGTCAGTGAGCGCATTATTAGTAGCGTTAATTTTATTTGCTCGCCAAGGTAACAGCGTATCGACCCACGTTTTTTGTTGGTATACTGGTTCGGTTGGGGCTCGCTCATTTAGGGGCGTAAATAAGCAATCATCCGCAAGCTCCTGCGTTGGCAAAGGTGTTAAAAGATGGATATTTAATACTCGCTGCAATTCACTATTGAGGCAGCTAGCAAAATCATTTAGTAGGGACAACATGTCATCACGATGATTCTGACGAACCCTCCACTCTTGTTCCGGAGGAAGAGATTGCCCCGCATCGTCCTCTATAAGTAAACGATGTCTCTTATCTATCACCAAGTTAATATTTGGCTCTATATTAATTTTTGGCAATGGTTTATCTAATGCTGCTGACGTTTTATCGAGCCTGACTCGGTGAGATAAACCATGTTCAGAAGTAATCGTTTTATATTGCTTATCTCTGAAAGTGGGAGCCTCATCAACAGATGCCCCCTCAGACTTATTTTGAGACGAAGGGCAAGACCTACGAGAATGAAAATCCATAATTATACCTATGCACCCAATAAAACAATCCTTGAATAAGAAATAATAAGAGGTGAGAAAAAAAATAGAAACAGTCAACCTATGTATACTGATAAAATAATGGTTATTACACTCCTAATATAGAAGTACTATCATATCAGCACAAATCTAATGGCTACTAAACAAACTATTATTCTCTGTTCTATAGATAACAATTCAACACACAGAGGTTAAAATACAATGTTTTTAAGTGTTTTTACCTCTATAAGTTGGCGCCTCAATATTTCGCAAAGTTAACGACTAAAGTCAACTACTAAGGCTATATTAAAATTATTAGGGTGCCCATACATTATAGGTTCAGCTCAGCATCTGCATTACGTGCTTTATTGGTCTGCAATGAAATTGCCATCATCAATAAGGTTGTTAATAATCTCTGAATCAGAGCTACCATAAGCCGACAAGTCAAAATTCTGCAGCGTGATTTTATGAGTTATATCACCACCAGCAGCATCCTTAACCTCTAACACTGGATTATCGCTATCCGTCTGATCAAAAGACAGCAGATCGATTAAATTATTGTTTTCATCAACAAAAAGATCGCTAATATCAAGAACATCACCATCGCTTGCGTTAAAGTCAGTAATAACAGTTTCTGCTGGCGATTCAGCTGTACCCAAGTGGTTAATGTCAAAGATATCTGCACCATCCTCTCCAGTTATCGTTGCACTATGATCCATGAAGAAAATATCATCTCCACGGTTCCCTACCAAAGATGCCACACCTTCATAACTTTGATACGTCTGCCCTACCGAATAGCTCGATATACCATTAACTGTATTACCTGCTGCATCGGATAAGCTCGCGCCACTATAACTAAATTCAATATGCTCGTCCCCAGTCAAGGCGTCACCCATAAAGCTGACTGTTACTTCTTCCCCATTAACCTCTACATCACCTACAATTCGACTGTTGTTGTTTACTTTTATGGTAAAGTCACTGTTATTGGGTTGACCCTCGAGAATCTCTGAGAAATTTAATGTAAGCGTATTATCTGAAGACATTGCCTGAGTTAACTCTGGTGTTTTTAAGTCAGCTTCAGTGACAGAACCATTCTCCAATCCATCTGTTGTGGCTGCATTACCAGCAATATCACGAATAAATCCAGTTGTAATAGTGATAACGTCATTGTCATAACCGCCGCCGGTTGTATCTGTAATCTGCTCAGCCTTACTCGGAGTCAACTCAATAATAATTCGACGGTTATCCCATACCTTGGCACTTTGAATATCCTCTTTTGTTAAAAAGACATTTTCTGAATCATCGATACCATAACTAAATTTGCTCCAATCTAGAATATCGATCAGATCAGTGGTCTCCGCAGGATGCTCAGCATCAAGTATGGTATTAAAAGCATCCCCCTCCAAGGCAATTGTTCTAATAGACGAATCATAAAGTGCTTCGGTAATACTAACTTCTGGTGCTATGGTATCGAAATAGCTAGAAGCCACATCTATTTTCATTACCTGAGTCACTTCATTACCAGTCTCATCACTGACCTTCACTGTGACTTCATAAGGCTCGCTTTCCTGAGCATCAATTAAGTCTGCATTAGCAATACGGATAACACCAGTGGCCTCATCGATAGCAAAGCGGCCATTGGCATCATCGGTTAATTCAAATTGATATTGGCTATTAGTACTGCCAGCTGCAACACGCCCCACAGGCGTGCCATTAGCAGCACCTTCTTTTACAGACCCTTCAAGCGATAGCACTTTGCCATAAACACCCGCACCACTGCCATCTTGCGCATCTGACTGCCATACAGCTGCAATACGACCATCAGCTAATAAAGTTAAATCAGGGCGATTCTGCACATCACCAATTTGGTCATTGAGTACTCTGGCATCCGTTACTGGTTCATCATCACTGCTATATTGCTGAATATAAACTTCACTGCCCCCGCCCGACGCCGTGCTAGCCACCCAGCTAACCATATATCCACCGTCGTCAAGACCTACAATACGAGGGCTAGATACATCACCAACATCTGCTTCCGCCAATTGACGTTCGCCACCAACAGGCTGACCTGTTAGGTCATAACGCCTTGCCAATAGTACTTGATCCCCATCATGATCTGAAACCCAAACGACAACATAGCCGCCATCACTGAGTGCAGTCACATGTGCGCTATTTTGCAGGCCCGCCGTCGTTTCATTAACAGCTGTTTCTCTAACTGTATTACCATCTGAATCATAGTGACGTAAATAGATGCCATCATCAGAATTTTGGTCTGCACCTCGGCCATTCCATACAACAACATAGCCACCACCTACCAACCCCGTTGTTTCTGGCTCATACTGTTGGCCGCCATGCGTATTTACTGAAAACTGGCCTTGCCCCTGGTCATTAATATCAAACCGTTGAGAAAATATACCCTCATCGCCACTATCAAGATCACTGTCTTGCCAAGTTACCAAGTAACCACCATCAGTCAAGGCGGTGATATCAGGTGTATTATGTTCGCTATCCGCCTGATCAAATAGTTCAAACTCACTCCCTTTTGCTTCACCCTCGTTACTAAAACGGCGCCCATAAACCCTATTATTACCGTCAATGACTGACAGCCATGTCACGAGAATATCTCCGTTGCTCAACGTTGTCATAGAGGGTTCGCTTTGGTCACCAATAGTGTTTTGGTTAATATAAAATTCATCGCCAATGGGTTGACCCTCATCATTATGAATACGTGCTTTAATGCTGGATCCGCTCCCATCCCCCCCTTCATTTACCGTGGTATTCTGGTTAGTCCATACAGAAAAGAAGCCGCCATTATTAAGTGCAGTGATACTCGGCGAGATTTGTTCTCCTAACGTTGATTCATGTAATGCAAACTCATCGGTTTCAGCGCTTTCCAAAGAAAGCACAGCAGGTATACTTGATGTAGATACCACGTTTATAGTGACTGTTTCCACCAATGTATTACCTGCGCTATCGGTTACCCGTACAGAGAGGTCATGACTGCTGTTTTCGATATAATTAATTTGAGCAGGATCAGCAACACGAATGACCCCAGTAGCTGAGTCAATACTAAAACGACCGTTAGCATCATCAATAAGCACAAAACTATGGGTATCGCCAAAGTCTGGATCATCCACATTAACTTGGCCGACGGCGGTGCCATTGGCAGCACTGTCGGTCACCTGACCATCTAAGGCAATCAGTTTGCCATAGATACCATAGCCACTGGTATCTTGAGAACTTTCCCATATGGCGACGATACGACCATCCGCCAACTGTGCAAGCGCTGCATCATTTTCAGTGCCGTTAACATGATCGCTGATTCGAAATGTATCGCCTACGGTTTCACCGGTGGCACTATAACGGCGTGCATAAACATCATCATCGCCTTCCACATTGCCATGCCAAGATACCATAAAGCCGCCGTCGTCCAGCGCCAGAATATCGTTGTTATATTCGGCAATTGAATCATGCTCACTAACTTTTAGTTCACCACTGGTGGCTTCACCCGCGGCATTGTAAGTGCGGGCATAGACATTGTAAGAACCATCTTGGTTGGAGTGCCAACTGACCACATAGCCCCCATCGGCTAAGGCTGTGACCTCAGGCGTATTCTGGATGCCTGAAAGCGTTTCATTGACCGTGATTTCTGCAATGGTCTCACCATTGGCATCATAACGGCGTAAATAAATACCATTATCACCGGTCTGATCGGCTCCCCTACCTCCCCAAGCAATCACATAACCGCCGTCAGCTAAGCCGGCCGTTGATGGCTCGTATTGAGAGTTTGTCGTATAACTATTAACTTTAAACTGACCATAACCCACATTCTCGGCACTAAAGCGTTGGGCATAGATACCATAACCACTGCCATCAAGACTGTTATCTTCCCAGCTAACAATAAAACCACCATCTGCCAATGCGCTGATATTAGGAGTATATTGCTGTGAACCACTGCTTTCAAACAGCACCATATCACTGGTTTGGGCATTGCCATCCTGATCAAAACGACGGCCATAGGTTCGATAAGAGCCGCTATGATTACTAACCCACGTTATCAGCACATCGCCGTCGGTTAGCGTGGTAACAGACTGTTGTGACTGTACATTATAAGTATTTGTATTAACCAGAAACTCGTTACCAACCTTCTCACCATCCTTATCAAATAGCTGTGCTTTAATGCTATTGCTACTGCCATCACCGCCGGTGGATGACGAAGAATTACTCGAAGTCCAAGCACTAATAAAGCCACCGTTATCTAGCGGAGAAACCACAGGGTTATACTGACTGCCCGATGCATAGGTATGTAGTGCAAACTCATCGCTTTCTACTCGACCTAAACTTAAGCTTTCCGGTGCTCGGTTACCCTGAGCCACTTCAATGGTCAGGGTTTGTGTTAATGTTTCGCCACCGCTATCAGTGACCCGCACTACGACATCATGGCTAGTAGCATCGTCATAATCTACCTGAGAAGTATCCGCGAGGGTTATCACACCGGTGGTGCTATCAATACTGAAGCGGCCATTGGCATCATCAATCAGTACAAAGCTATGGGTATCAGCAAAGTCTGGGTCATCCACATTAACCTGACCCACGGCGGTGCCATTGGCGGCACTGTCGGTCACCTGACTATCCAAGGCAATCAGCTTGCCATAAACACCGTAACCGCTGCCATCTTGAGAATCTGACTGCCATGTGGCGACGATACGACCGTCCGCTAACTGTGCAAGCGTTGCACTATTTTCAGTGCCGTTAACATGATCGCTGATCCGAAATGCATCGCCTTCAGCTTCACCGGTAGCACTATAACGGCGTGCATAAACATCGGTATCGCCTTCTATATTGCCATACCAAGATACCACAAAACCGCCGTCGTCCAGCGCCAGAATATCGCTGTTATATTCGCCAATTGAATCATGCTCACTGATTTTTAGTTCACCACCGGTGGCTTCACCTGCGGCGTTGTAGATTCGGGCATAAACATTGTAAGAACCATCTTGCGAAGAAGACCAACTGACCACATAACCGCCATCGGCTAAGGCTGTGACCTCAGGCATATATTGCGTGCCTGAAAGCGTTTCATTGACCGTGATTTCTGCAATGGTTTCGCCATTGGCATCATAACGGCGTAAATAAATACCGTCATCACCGGTTTGATCGGCTCCTCTACCTTTCCAGACAATCACATAACCGCCATCAGCTAAGCCTGCGGTTGACGGACTAGATTGGGATCCTGTCGTATAACTATTAACTTGAACCTGCCCATAACCTACATTATCGGCACTAAAGCGCTGAGCATAGATACCGTCACTACTGCCATCAAGACTGTTGTCTGACCAGCTAACAATAAATCCACCGTCATCTAATGCGCTGATATCAGAATCAAATTGATGCGAGCCACTGCTCTCAAATAGCACCATATCGCTGGTTTGGGCATTGCCGTCCTGATCAAAACGACGACCATAAATTCGATAAGAACCTCCATGATAACTGGTCCAAGTCATCAGCATATCGCCATCGGTTAGCGTGGTAACCGACGGTTGATATTGAACGCTATAGGTATTTGAATTGACCAGAAATTCACTACCGACTTGCTCACCTTCCTTATCAAAACGTTGTGCTCTAATACTATAACTATTGCCATCACCGCCGGTTGATGAGCTGTTTTTTGTATACCAAACACTAATAAAGCCGCCATTATCTAGCGGAGAAATAACGGGTGTATGCTGATCGCTTGATGTATAGGTATGTAGTGCAAAGTCATCGCTTTCTACTCGACCTAAACTTAAGCTTTCCGGTGCTCGGTTACCTTGAGCCACTTCAATGGTCAGGGTTTGTTCTAATGTTTCGCCGCCACTGTCGGTAACACGCACCACGACATCATGGCTGGAGGCATCGTCATAATCTACCTGTGAAGTATCGGCTAAGGTGATAACACCGGTGGTGCTATCAATACTGAAACGGCCGTTGGCATCATCAATTAGCATAAAGCTATGGGTATCGCCAAAGTCCGGATCATCCACATTGACCTGACCCACGGCGGTGCCATTGGCAGCACTTTCGGTCACCTGACCATCTAAGGCAATGAGCTTGCCATAGACGCCGTAACCACTGCCATCTTGAGTACTTGACTGCCATGAGGCGACGATACGACCATCAGCTAGTTGTGCCAGTGTCGGGACATCTTCAGCACCACCGATATAATCGTTGAGTCGGAAAGCATCTCCTACGGCTTCACCTGAGGCATTGAAACGACGCGCATAAGCATCATTATTGCCTTCCAGGCTGCCATACCAAGACACCATAAAACCGCCATCGTCCAGCGCCAGAATATCGTTGTTATATTCGCCAATTGAATCATGCTCACTGATTTTTAGTTCACCACTGGTAGCTTCACCTGCTGCATTGTAGGTTCGGGCATAGACATTATAAGAACCATCTTGGTTGGAGTTCCAACTGACCACATAACCGCCATCGGCTAAGGCTGTGACCTGAGGGCTATTCTGGGTGCCTGAAAGCGTTTCATTGACCGTGATTTCTGCAATGGTCTCGCCATTGGCATCATAACGGCGTAAATAAATACCGTTATCACCGGTCTGATCGGCCCCCCTACCTCCCCAGGCAATCACATAGCCACCGTCAGCTAAGCCTGCCGTTGACGGATTAGTTTGATAATTTGTCGTATAACTATTAACTAGAACTTGGCCGTAACCTACATTATCGGCACTAAAGCGCTGGGCGTAGATGCCATAATTACTGCCATCAAGACTGGTGTCTTCCCAGCTAACAATAAATCCACCGTCTTCTAATGCGCTGACATCCGGATCATATTGAGCCGGACCACTGCTTTCAAACAGTATCATATCGCCGGTTTCAGCGTTGCCATCCTGATCAAAACGGCGGCCATAGATTCGATAAGAGCCACTATGGGAACTGCTCCAAGTTATTAGTACGTCGCCATTGGTTAGTGTGGTAACTGAATGTTGATATTGAGCACCAGAGGTATTTGAATTAACCAGAAATTCATTACCGACCTTTTCACCGTCAGCATTAAATAATTGTGCTTTGACAGAATAACTACTGCCATCACCACCGGTTGATGACGAGCTATTCTGCGTATACCAAACACTAATAAAGCCACCGTTATCTAACGGAGAAATAATTGGTGTACTCTGGGTGCTAGTTGTATAGGTATGTAATGCAAATTCATCACCCATCACTCGATCGAGACTCATCGCTGTAGGCGCTTTAGATGCATCATTGACGGGCGTCACATCAATCGTAACTATTTGTGTGAATTCAAGGCCGCTACTATCAGTCACTCTGATAGAAAGGTCATGATGATCAGCATCGGCATAATTAATCAGCTCAGGGTTCACCACTGTAATGATCCCTGTACTTTCATCAATAGCAAAACGGCCATCACTGTCATCCACTAATTCAAATTGATGTTGGTCACCTAAATTTGGGTCATCTACTTTTACTCGGCCAACGACAGTGCCTGCCTCCGTCGTTTCCTTAACGACACTATCTAAATCAATCAAACGGCCATAAATACCATAACCATCACCATCTTGGCCGCTCGATTCCCACACTGTAGCCAGTTTACCATTGGCTAGCTGTTGCAGCTGAGCATCATTCTGGTTACTGTCTGTATAATCGCTCAACCTAAAAGCATCACCAGCTGCATTATCTGCGTTATCATAGCGCCTCGCATATACCTCATTACCGTCACCATCGGCATTGATAGCATTCCAGCTAACAATAAAGCCACCATCATCTAGGGCAATAATATCCGTGGTATTACTGTCACTGAAAGGCTGGTTACTGACTTTGAATTCATCACCTACAGGCTCACCCCCTGCACTAAAGTGTCGAGCATAGACCTCATTTTCACCGTTATGATTAGATGACCAACTAACCACATAGCTGCCATCAATAAGTGCCACCACTTTTGCGTATTGCTGATGGCCAGTTAATGTATTACTAACAGATCGCTCATAAAGTGATTCACCCTCTGCGTTATAATGGCGCATATAAACGCCATCGTTCCCCGTTTGGTCAGCACCTGGTCCGGACCATACAACAATATAACTGCCATCAGGCAACCCTGCAGTATCAGGAGATTTTTGATTATTTGTCACATAACTATTAACCAAAAACTGCCCTGACCCTTGGTCATTGTTATCAAATCTCTGGGCATAAACCCCGCTACCGCTACCATCAGCAGCATTGGTATCATACCAACTAACAATATAGCCACCATCTGCAAGGGCGCTGACCTTAGGCTGCTCCTGATGACCTGGGGCACTTTCAAATAAAACAATTTCTTCTCCCACAGGTGTGCCCTCAGCATCAAGGCGACGGCCATATGTGCGGTAATAACTGCCTTGATGGATTGATCCCCAAGTAATCAGCACATCACCATTGGCCAATGTTGTAATAGCCGGTTGAACTTGGTTATTTGCTGAAGGTTCATTAAGCTGATATTCAAAGCTGACTTTATTACCTTCAGCATCATAGCGCTGCGCTTTAATAGAAGACCCACTACCATCCCCCCCTGATGACAGCGCAGCGTGCTCGTTAACCCAAGCAACAATAAAACCACCGTCATCAAAGTGAGTAATCACCGGATTCACCTGGTTACCCAATTTGCCATAGTTAATAACAAATTCATCACCTGCTACCGATTCAAGGCTGATACCCTGTGGAGCATAGTCAGGCTGTGTTACTTCAATCGTCATTGTTTGCATCAAGGTATGACCGGCACTATCAGTGACCTGAATAGACACAGCGTGGGAGGTATTATTTTCATAATCAATCAGGCCGCTATCAGCCAACGAGATCACCCCTGTGTTAGCATCAATGATAAAACGGCCGCCTGCATCATCAGTTAACTCAAATTGATGGACGTCATCTATATCAGGATCATTAACGGCAATCTGACCGACTTCTGTGCCATTAGCGGCACCTTCTTTTAACAAGCCATTCATCGCCAATACTTTGCCGTAGATACCACTACCACTGCCATCTTGATTTGCCGATTGCCAAAGCGAAACTATACGACCATCATTTAATACATCCAGCTTAACCTCTGATTGATCATCCAGCACCTCATCATTTAATCGAAAGCGTTCTCCCACTGATGAGCCATCAGCATTAAATCTGCGTGCATAAATATCAGAGCCAGAGCTAGAGCCATCGGCATTTTCTGCCTCCCAAGCAATAAGAAAGCCACCATCATCAAGACCAACAATATCTTTTGGCCTATTATTATCAGCTGCCTGCATGCTCACGCTAATTTCATTACTTTCAGGGGTGCCATCACTAGCATAAACTCGGGCAAATACTTCTCTACCATCTTCATGGGTTGAGCTCCAAGTAATGACATAGCCACCATTAGATAACGTTGTGATATGCGGATAATCTTGTTCTCCGGTAGTATTCTGAGTCACAGTTCCCTCTGCAACGGTTTCACCCTTAGCAGAGTATTGGCGCATATAGACACCGGTATCGCTGGTTTGATCAGCTCCCCTGCCGGTCCAGGTAATGACATAACCGCCATCGGGCAGGCCAACAGTACGCGGATCACTTTGCCCGCCAGCTGTGTAGCGATTGACCTGAGTCTGCCCATAACTCACATCATCTGCGCTAAACCGCTGAGAAAACACACCATCGCCACTGCCATCCAAACTGCTGTCATGCCACGTTGTTAAATAGCCTCCATCCGCCAGCGCTGTTATATCTGGTTTATATTGTTGACTACCTGATGTTTCAAATAGCGCTATTTCATCCCCCAAGGCATTGCCTTCTTGGTCAAACCGTCGGCCATAAACACGATAATTACCGTCATGATTAGACGACCATGAAATCATTACATCGCCATTAATTAATCGAGTAACATCAGGGTGTAGCTGTTGATTAGTCGTACTTTGATTAATAAAAAATTCCGATGCTTGCGGCTCACCATCAGCGCCAAATAACTGCGCCTTTATACTAAAACCACTTCCATCACCACCTGAAGATGAATCAGCATGCTCACTGGTCCATACCGATATAAAACCACCGTTATCTAACGCTATAACATCAGGGTCCTCTTGGTCATCTGTCGTAAAGGTATGTAAAGGAAATTCTGCTCCCTGTGAGACCTGCAAGCTCATGCTGGTAGGCGCCCGATTTGTCGGGGTCACATCAATAGTCATAGTCTGGGTAAGGGTATTACCCGCACTATCAGTCACTGTTACGGCTATCTCATGATAATTTGCGTCACTGTAATTGAGTAATGCTCCATTACCAACCGTTATCTCACCTGTAGTTTCATCAATAACAAAGCGGCCGCCAGCATCATCAGTTAAGATAAAGGTATGTTCGTCTGCAAAATCAGGGTCATCCACATTCACTCGACCTATGGTAGTGCCATTACCAGCACTGTCCATGACCTGACCATCTAAAGCGATCAGCTTGCCAAACACACCGGAGCCGCTGCCATCTTTAGATGAAGACTGCCACGTGGCAACAATACGGCCATCAGCTAACTGTGCTAACGTTGGCGCACTTTCACTGCCATCAATGTAATCATTCAGCTGAAATGCATCACCCTCGGCCTCCATGCGGGCATTGTATCGGCGGGCATAAACATTGGTATCGCCTTCTGCAGCACTATGCCACGAGACCATAAAGCCGCCATCATCCAAAGCAATAATATCGCTGTTATATTCACTTACCGCAGTATTCTGACTGATTTTTACTTCACTACTGGTAGGTTCGCCCTCGGCATTGTAGCTTCTAGCATAAATATTATAGCGGTCATCTTCATAAGACGACCAACTGACCACATAACCGCCATCGGCTAAGGCAGCCACCTGAGGTCTATTTTGATTACCTGAAAATGTTTCATTGACCGTGATTTCTGCAACGGTTTCGCCATTGGCATCATAATGGCGTAAATAAACACCATCATCACCGGTCTGATCGGTTCCCCTACCCCCCCAAGCAATCACATAACCGCCGTCAGCTAACCCTGCCGTTGACGGATCAGATTGAGCATTTGTCGTATAACTATTAACTTTAACCTGCCCATAACCCACATTCTCAGCACTAAAGCGTTGGGCATAGATACCATAATCACTGCCATCAAGACTGGCATCTTCCCAACTAACAATAAAACCACCATCTGCCAATGCGCTGACATCAGGCTCATATTGCTGTGCACCACTGCTCTCAAACAATGCCATATCACTGGTTTTAGCATTACCATCCTGATCAAAACGGCGCCCATAGGTTCGATAAGAACCGCTATGATAGCTGACCCATGTCATCAGCACGTCGCCGTTGGTTAGCGTCGTAACCGACGGTTGATATTGATAACTATCGGTATTGGTATTAACCAGAAATTCATTACCGACCTTACTTCCATTCTGATCAAATAGCTGTGCCTTAATGCTATAACCACTGCCATCACCACCAGTTGATGATGAGCCGTTTTCCGAATACCAAACACTAATAAAGCCACCGCTATCCAGCGGAGAAATAACAGGCATATGCTGATCGCTGCCTGTATAGGTATGTAGTGCAAACTCATCACTTTCTACTGGATCTAAACTTAAACTTTGCGGTGCTCGGTTGTCCTGAGCTACTTCAATGGTTAGGGTTTGCTCTAATTCCTTGCCGCCACTATCGGTGACCCGCACCACGACATCATGGCTGGTGGCATCGTCATAATCTACTTGGGAAGTATCTGCTAGGGTGATAACACCAGTGGTGCTATCAATACTAAAACGGCCGTTGGCATCATCAACCAGCACAAAGCTATGGGTATCAGCAAAGTCTGGATCATCCACATTGACTTGACCCACCGCGGTGCCATTGGCTGCACTGTCGGTCACCTGACCATCTAAAGCAATCAGTTTGCCATAGACACCCCAACCACTGCCATCTTGAGAATCTGACTGCCATGTGGCGACGATACGACCATCAGCCAACTGTGCAAGCGTTGCATAGTTTTCAGTGCCGCCAACATGATCGCTGATTCGAAAGGCATCGCCTTCGGCTTCACCGGTAGCATTATAACGGCGTGCATAAACATCATCATCGCCTTCTACATAGCCATGCCAAGACACCACAAAACCGCCATCGTCCAGCGCCAGAATATCGCTAGTATTTGAAACACTCTCACTGATTTTTAGTTCACCACTGGTGGCTTCACCTGCGGCATTGTAGGTGCGGGCATAGACATTGGAAGAACCATACCAGCTGACCACATAACCGCCATCGGCTAAGGCTGTGACCTGGGGACTGTTCTGGTTGCCTGAAAGTGTTTCATTGACCGTGATTTCTGCAATGGTTTCACCATTGGCATCATAACGGCGTAAATAAATACCGTCATTATCAGTCTGATCAGCCCCCCTACCTCCCCAAGCAATCACATAACCGCCGTCAGCTAAGCCTGCTGTTGATGGATAACGCTGAGAACCCGTCGTATAATTGTTGACTTTAAACTGCCCATACCCCACATTCTCGGCACTAAAGCGCTGAGCGAAAATGCCATAACTATCGCCGTCAAGACTGCTATCTTCCCAGCTAACAATAAAACCACCGTCTTCCAATGCGCTGACATTAGGCTCATATTGAGTCGTACCACTGCTCTCAAACAGCACCATATCACTGTTTTTAGCGTTGCCATCCTGATCAAAACGACGACCATAAACTCTAAATGAACCGCTATGATAACTAGTCCAGGTCATCAGTACATCGCCATCGGTTAGCGTGGTAACCGATGGTTGATATTGAATACTATAGGTATTTGAATTGACCAGAAATTCACTACCGACTTGCTCACCTTCCTTATCAAATAGTTGTGCTCTAACACTATCACTATTGCCATCACCACCACTTGATGACGAGCCATAATTCTGCGTACGCCAAACACTAATAAATCCACCGTTATCCAGTGGAGAGATAACAGGTGTATGCTGATCGCTGGCTGTATAGGTATGTAGTGCAAAGTCATCGCTTTCTACTCGACCTAAACTTAAGCTTTCCGGTGCTCGGTTACCCTGAGCCACTTCAATGGTCAGGGTTTGTGTTAATGTTTCGCCACCACTGTCGGTAACACGCACCACGACATCATGGCTAGTAGCATCGTCATAATCTAACTTGGAAGTATCGGCTAAGGTGATAACACCGGTGGTGCTATCAATACTGAAACGACCACTAGCATCATCAATCAGCGCAAAGCTATGGGTATCGCCAAAGTCTGGGTCATCCACATTGACCTGACCCACAGCGGTGCCATTGGCCGCACTATCGGTCACCTGACCATCCAAGGCAATCAGCTTACCATAGACACCGATACCACTGCCATCTTGAGTACTTGACTGCCACGAGGCGACTATGCGGCCATCGGCTAGCTGCTCCAGTGACGGGTAATATTCACCACCACCGATATAATCGTTGAGTCGGAAAGCATCTCCTTCGGCTTCACCCGTGGCATTGAAACGGCGTGAATAAACATCAGTATCGCCTTCCACATTGGCATACCAAGACACCATAAAACCGCCGTCGTTCAGCGCCAGAATATCGTTGTTATATTCGCTAATTGAATCATGCTCACTGATTTTTAGCTCACCACTGGTGGCTTCACCTGCTGCATTGTAGGTGCGGGCATAGACATTGTAAGAACCATCTTGGTTGGAGTGCCAACTAACCACGTAGCCGCCATCGGCTAAGGCAGTGACCTGAGGCGTAGATTGATGGCCTGAAAGCGTTTCATTGACTGTGATTTCTGCAATGGTCTCGCCATTGGCATCATAACGGCGTAGATAAATACCATTATCACCGGTCTGATCTGCCCCCCTACCTCCCCAAGCAATCACATAGCCGCCGTCAGCTAATCCTGCTGTTGATGGTTTACCCTGATAATTCGCCGTATAATCATTAACTTTAACCTGACCATAACCCACATTCTCGGCACTAAAGCGCTGAGAATAGATGCCATAATCACTGCCATCAAGACTGGTGTCTTCCCAGCTAACAATAAACCCACCGTCTTCCAATGCGCTGATATCAGGCTCATATTGAGTCGTACCGCTGCTCTCAAACATCACCATATCACTGGTTTGAGCGTTGCCATCCTGATCAAAACGGCGGCCATAGGTTCGATAAGAACCACCATGATAACTGGCCCATGTCATCAGTACGTCGCCGTCGGTTAGCGTGGTAACAGATGGTTGGAATTGCACATTATAAGTATTTGCGTTGACCAGAAATTCGTTACCAACCTTCTCACCATCTTTATCAAACAGCTGTGCCTTAATGCTATTGCTACTGCCATCACCGCCGGTGGATGATGAAGAATTACTTGAAGTCCAAGCACTAATAAAGCCGCCGTTATCTAGCGGAGAAATAACGGGCATGTGTTGATTGCTGGTTGTATAGGTATGTAGTGCAAACTCATCGCTTTCTACTAACCCTAAACTTAAGCTTT
>JAQYUY010000137.1 GCA_028728195.1 Endozoicomonas sp. (ex Botrylloides leachii) | reverse complement strand
CGTCTTGTGGAGAGACGGAACAAGAGAAAATACAAAATATGAGCAGAACATGATCTAAAAATTCAATTTCCTAAGCTGGTTAATACAAAAGACTGCGAAAATTTTGTCATTGAGCTTAAAAAGGAGGAGTTGATCGGATCATGCAAAGCTCTCTATTCAATAATAGAATATACATATTGAAGGCTGAGTAAATTGAAATCAAAGTATAATCGCGCTGTATTCTTTCATGATGTGGTGATGACTAATTTTTTAAAGTGTTTATGATTTTTTAAATATGCAAACTAAGGTAGCCTTAAAAGTCTGTCAAGATGTGATGGTTATATAGGGCACAGTTTATTTGGAACCCAAAGACGTTATAATTTTCCAATAGCTATCTAGTCTGCTGGGTAATATTTTTCCGTCTTTTAAAGCCTGCTCAATAGCACAACCGGGTTCTTTGTCATGTTTGCAATCACGAAAACGACAATGGCCAATAAATGGCCTGAACTCTCGAAAGCCATCAATAATATCATCAGGCATCATATGCCAGAGGTTAAATTCTCTTATGCCAGGCGAGTCTATCAGTGCGCCGCCCGTGGGGAAGTGGCATAGCTTTGCTGAGGTAGTAGTATGGTTGCCTTTTCCAGTGGCTTCAGAGAGAGCGCCAACTCGCATATTGGTGCTTGGAAGTAGCGCATTCATTAATGATGATTTGCCCACACCGCTTTGACCAACAAAAACACTGGTGTGTTCATTTAATAAAGCTTGCAAGGGGGCAAGCCCTGATTCTGTAAAGGTTGAGGCATTGAGAACTTTATAGCCAATGCATTTATAAATAGCTAGCAGGCGCTCAAGGCGCTGGCGTTCTTGTTGATTTGAGAGTAAGTCAATTTTATTAAGGAGTATAACAGGCTCAATATTTACGGTTTCAGCTGCAACTAAATAACGATCAATCAGATGAGCATAAGGTGTGGGCAAGGGTGCGATGACCACTATGATATAGTCTATGTTAGCAGCGACTGGTTTAAGTTGCCCGCGGGCATCAGGACGTGATAGTAAGCTACTGCGCTTATCCAGAGCGACAATAACGCCCTTTTTTTCATTGGTTGTTGTGGCACGCCAGATAACCTTATCGCCTGTGACTAGAGGAGGTAAGTTACTTCGTAAGTGACATCGCCAGATATTACCTGGTTGGTTAATCGGTTCAATATCAGTTTGAGCGCCGTAGTGCTCAACAACTAAGCCTGCTTGCTCTGGACCTAAATGGTTGTTATTAAGCTGATGCTTAACTGCTGATTCCCGCTTGTTTAGTCGGGCAGTACGTTCTTCCTGAATTTTCTGAATGCGCCAGCTTTGCCTGCGTGTTAATTTGCGCTTTGTCATGTTATCACTACAAGATCAGTTTTCCGGATGGATTATGATGGAGTAAACTCGCTGTGTCAGCTTGTTAAGCTAATTTAATGATAAATTTATAAACACTGGGTGTTCAATGGATAAATCGGATAACCTCATTTGGATTGATCTGGAAATGACAGGGCTTGAACCTAGCGTTGACCGGATATTGGAAATGGCGACCATTGTCACCGATGGCCATCTTAATGAAATTGCCCAAGGGCCAGTATTAGCAATTCACCAAAGTGATGAAGTGTTAGCTTCTATGAATGATTGGTGTATGAAAACACATCACAATACAGGGCTAACGGAGCGAGTGCGTCACAGCACAGTAACGGAGCAACAAGCTCAGCAGCAAACCTTGGCATTTATTCGGCAATATGTTGATGAGGGTGTTTCTCCTATGTGTGGCAATTCCATCAGTCAGGACCGGCGCTTTCTTCATTGCTATATGCCTGAACTGCATGATTTTTTTCATTATCGCAATATTGATATCAGCACAATTAAAGAATTAGCCCGTCGTTGGCAGCCTGAGTTATTAAAAGGTTTTACTAAAAAAGGAACGCACTTGGCACTAGATGATATCACGGAGTCCATCATGGAGCTGCGTTTTTATCGAGAACACTTCATCAGGAGTTAGGAGGTTATTGATCTAAAGGTAACAATAATCTGATGTGCCCTTTGATGCATAAAAAAGCTATCGCTTATAAAGCACTGGCTTTTTTGCGAGGGATACCAAGCTTTTGCCTACGCTCCCAAAGGGTTTTACGGCTAATGCCTAATTTTTGAGCAAGCTCTGTTTCGGTCATCTGGTCTTGATGCTCAAGAACAAAACGTTGGAAGTAATCTTCAAGTGTCAGGCCATCTTGCAGCTCATTGCTGTCTGAGCGTAAATAAACGGGTCGGGGAGGAGGCGTAATATCCATATTTTCAGGCGTAATAATATGGCTTTCTGAAAGAATAACAGCTCGCTCAATGGCGTGTTCTAGTTCTCGGACATTTCCAGGCCATTGATGTTGATTAATAACAGCCATGGTTTCGGGTGAAAATGAGAAATTATCAAGCTCCATGCGTTTGCAAATACTTTTAAGTAGGTGTTCAGCCAATATCAGGATATCTTTACCGCGTTCACGAAGCGGGGGAATTCGAAGCTCTACAACTTTGAGTCGATAGTAAAGATCTTCACGGAATTTTTTTTCAGCGGATAGTTGATGAAGGTTTCTATGGGTAGCTGCAATTAGCCGGATGTTTACTTTTTGTGATTGTACTGAGCCAACACGGCGTATTTCACCTTCTTGTAACACACGAAGCAATCGAGCTTGTGCTTCTAAAGGCAATTCGCCGATTTCATCAAGAAACAGCGTGCCACCATTGGCTGCTTCAATTAACCCTGTTCTAGCCGCTGTGGCTCCGGTAAATGAACCTTTTTCATGACCGAAAAGCTCTGACTCAATTAAGCTTTCAGGGATAGCAGCACAGTTAACCGAAATCATGGTTTTTGCTGTTCGTTTGCTGTTCGCATGGATAGCTTTAGCGACTAATTCTTTGCCTACGCCAGACTCACCTTGAATTAGCACGGTTGCATGAGTGGGTGATACTTTTCTGATACGCTGAAATAGTTGGCGCATAGTCGTGCTCTGGCCTATCATGCCACAACAAAAATTTGTTTTTTCCTGTTGTCGTTTTGACTGTTTTATAGCGCAGGCAGTTTGTTGAGGAAGATATTTCTTTTCTATTTCTTTTATTCTATTAATCATTTCATCATGATCAAAGGGTTTAGCGATATAATCAACAGCACCTTGCTTCATTGTATTAACAGCTGAATTCAGGCTGGCATAGCTTGTCATAATTAGTACTGGCGTTTTCTTTGCCAGTTCAATCATATCAGTACCAGGTGCACCAGGAAGGCGGAGATCGCTGATAATAACTGTAAAATCATCAAGGCAGAAGGCTTCTTGTGCCTCATTCACAGAGCCGGCTTCACTGACAACATAACCATTGCGTTTAAGTAAACGTCGTAGCGATGCACGAATAATTGTTTCATCTTCAACAATGAGAATCTTTGCTTGCGTCATGCTATCTCCCTCTGATGTTCAATACCATGCAGCGCCTCTAGTATATTTGACTCAAGCCGCGGCAGAGAAATGATAAAGCAAGTGCCTGTCTGTTCATTTTTATTAGTGGGGCTAATAACGCGTATAGTGCCAAAGTGTTCTTCAATAATATTCCATGAAAGCGCTAATCCTAGCCCAGTTCCTTTACCTGCTTCTTTGGTCGTAAAAAATGGATCAAATAATTTCTCTTGTATATTTTTAGGAATGCCCGGACCATTATCTTGCACGTCAATATCCACTGTATGAGTTGTTTCTGCGGATGAGACGGTAATAGTATCACCTGATTTTGATGCATCTGCAGCATTGCTAAGCAAGTTTATAAAGACTTGCTGAAGTTTTTGATAACTGCCTTTTACCCAGTGGTCAGGATTACATTTATTTTCAAAGATCAGGTTATCATTTTTGCTATTTAGTTGCAGCAGGCTAATAGCTTCGCTAACACAAGCATGGATTTTGATATTCTCATTGTTATTAATTTGCTGGCCATGGTGTTTTAGTTGATCACTGTGGGCATAGCTGACCAGCATTTGAACAATGTTACCAACTCTTTTTGTCTGGCTCAGTATTTTTTGTGCATTGTCTTTTATTTCTGGATCTGATGAAAGAGCATCGAGCTCTTGGGCTAAGCAGTTAATGCCTGTTATGGGGTTACCTATCTCATGGGCAACACCTGCTGCGAGTTGACCAATAGAGGCTAGTCGTTCATTGTGGACTAACTGTTCTTCCATCATGTAGGTTTCAGTCATATCGGCTAATAGCATCACTTGATTGCCTATCAGGTTGGGCGTTTCAGCATTGATATTTGCCTTATGGAGATTGAAGTATCTTAGTTGACCACCTACTTCCAGATGGCTTTTTGTTTTGTAGTTAGCATTGCTTTCTATGAAGTCATTGATTAGAGATGCCCATGGCTCGGTTAGCTGTGTAACGGGCGTGCCTAACGCATCTGAGGCATCAATACCGGTTAGATTGGCAATGGCATTATTCCAAAACATAATGTCTTTGTTGTCTATTGCGCAGACTCCAATAGGAATGCTGTTCAGTGTATCACGATGATAGCGCCTAAGATTATCAAGCTCAGCGGTTAGCCCCGTCAGCTGCCAATGGTAAGCTTCTAGTCGTTTTTCAATAAAGTGAATATCCTGAGCAATATAACGCTGACCGCTGTTTAAAGGCAGTGAGCTATGCACGATATCATGACCAATAGTAGGCCCCATTAAGCCGGATAGATTGGCTTCAATGGTATCTCGCAGTTTTGCTAGTGCTTGAGGGCGCTTTTCATTAGGTGGCATATTTAGCTCAGTCAAGGCTTTATCTACTTCATGCTGTGCAGCTGCCTTTCCAAGGCGATCGCTAAGCATTTCCTGAAACCTTATGGCAGAGTTTGCTTTGGGAACACTGCAAACGTCGAGCTTTATATTTTGAACCATGCAAGCTTTTGCAGCACGTAGTTCACAGTCATGAATTTTGGTAGATCGAGAAACAATATAAAAGATACTCGCATTTATAATCAGCGATGCAATAGCAACAACGTGCCAATTATCTAGATTAAGGGCAGCACTTGGCCATGGCGTGATAAAGAGTGTTTTATAATCCAATGAAAGGGTGAGTGCTAAGGTTAAAAACCAAGTTAAAGAGCCTGCAAGAAGCCCAGCTATAAAACCTTTGTGATTAGCTTTTTCCCAGTAAAGGGTACACAAAGCCCCCGGTAGCAGCTGCAGAGCGCCTATATAAGCAACAATGCTTAGGCTATATAGGTCGCGCTGATCTTTAAAAGAAAGGTAAAAGCCGTAGGCGGCAATGATGATGGTGATAATCAGCAATCTTCTTAACCAAATTAAACGGCGATATATATTGATATGACGATATATCTGATCATTTTTTGGGTAAAAAGGTAGTATCACATGGTTCAATATCATTGAAGATAGAGCAAGTGTTGTCACAATCATCAAGCCGCTTGCAGCAGACAGGCCCCCTAGATAAACGATAATAGTAAGCCATGGAATATTGAGCGCTTGGCCAATGGCTAGAGGGAAGTATTCAGGGGGTAAGTCTATACCCAGCTTTTTTCCAGCCCACAAGATTAAAGGTGTTGAGATGCTTAATAGCAAAAGAAAAAGAGGAAGCCCCCAGCTAGCAATATGTAAAGCTTTTTTATCTCTATTTTCAGTGAATGCCATATGAAACATATGCGGCATCACGATTGCTGAGGCGAAAAACATTAGTAGAGTTGTACGCCATGGGCCATTTTCTAGGCTTTTATTCATTGCGGTAATATTGCCGCTGTGGGTTTCTAGCCATTGGTTTAATCCATCGAGTCCACCGAAAACGTGCATTAGCAAGATACCGCTTAAAACTAGCATGACAACAAGCTTAACCAATGATTCCACTGCTACAGCAAATACCAGACCTTTATGATAATCGCGGTTTGAAATATGACGGCTGCCAAAGGATATTGTAAAAATAATGATAAGCACGCAGAAGCCTATGGCCAGAATTTCAGGGGAGGATGTTCGGCTGATTAGGTGCACGCTATCTGCAACCGCCTTAATCTGAAGGGAGAGTAGCGGCATAACGGTTATAAGTAGAAGTAGCGTGCTTAGCGTGCCTGCCGCTGGACTTCGAAAACGAAATGCAAGCAGATCTGCAAGCGATCTTAGTTGATTATTATGAACTATTTTGAGGATGGGGTTTAGGAGGACAGGCGCCAAAAGAAAGGCGCCACTAAGCCCAAGGTAAAAGGCTAGAAATAGGTAGCCTTTGTCGTGGGCAATGCCCACATTACCATAATATGACCAGCTGCTGGCATAGACCCCAAGAGAGAGAACATAAACAGCGGGGTGCTGAGTAATATACGTAGGTATAAACTTTTTTTCAGCCGCCCATGCACAAAAAAATAGTATGGACAGATATGCTGCACTAAATAATATCAAAGCGTGCAGCTCAAACATCATCAGTGTTTTCCTTAGGTTGTAAGATAAAAGCAGCGATGACCAGAATGAACCATAGCGCCCAAGGCTGATACCAGCACTGACCAAAGTTAATCCACCAATTCATGATAATGGGTGAAAATAGATAGATACCGATGATAAGTAGCAGTACAAGGCGATAGATATACATATTACCAACGTACGTTTTAATTTCAGAGGTAATATGTTAAGGACTATTATAGTAAACCGCAAAAAAATCGAACCTTGATAGCATGGCTAAACTATGTGGTTTTAGTATTTAGAGTAGGGCGAATAGTTATTAAAAGACAAATGTTTCTTAATGTAAGAGTTGGTTAACCATGCTCATGGCGGTATTCGTAACCTTAATAGGTGTTACTTTTTAAAAGAACCTTCATATAAAAGTATGAACAGACCGTTAAGGTCTGGGTACGGTACCTTCTGGCTGCTTATAGGTAACCCATAAAACCATATTGCCAGGGCAATCAGCACCAAGTACTGCTTGCATCACATCTTTAGCCTTGAGCACGCCTTTTCGTTTTAACCATAAGTGATCCAAAGAACCTTCTTCCAGCATCCAGCTGGGAATAGTGTTGAGATTGCGGTCATAAAGGGCGACAGGGAAGGTAAGATCTATTGGTAGCAAGGGGCGCTTTGTTCTCATAGCTTCCTTGCATGTAGCAACCAGCTGATGAGCCATGCTTTGCCTTTCTCCTATATACCCCATAGATTCACGGCGATAACGTTCTTCATAAGGCCCCATTAACTCTCGATAACGGTTTTTTACACAGTTTTTATAAGCTTGCTCTGTTTTATCAGTCTCAAAGCCAATGACTGAGCATACCTCTTCAACGCGCTCACGATTTTCCTGACTAAGTAAAATATACCAAGGTGCGTAGGGGCCAAGAATAACCTGAGCTTCTTGATTAGCAACAAAGAAGAGGTTTTCTTCTGGGGTAAAACAGATCGATGAGTCATCGGTCAACAAAGTACCGCCAGGTTTAAGGTCAGCGGTTAAATTAAGGTGTTTTTCTCGTTTTATTTTGACTTGTTTACACAGATCAGACTCCGTTAAACCAGGTGCTTTAGTTGGGATACCTTCAATAATTTCAACATCAAATGGATTAATAGGTTCGCCCATCATGTTATAGGTTGTATCATCAGCGAATGACTGGGAGAATGCAGTGATAAGCAGTATAAGAAGGATAAATCTGTTGGTGATCGACATATTCGCTCCTTGAACACGCCTGAACAGAAAGAAAAAAAGTATCTTTTATGTATACCACATTATGCGATTGCTGCTAAGGCAATTGATGACTCTTTAGGGACTTGTGTGATATCCCATTGTGCAATACCCCATTTTAGGATCTCAGAGATAGATGATGCCAGCAGGGTTTCATCTGGTTTCAAACCTAATGTTGTCATGGCTTTAATCAGTGAAGGCCTAGGGTCATCTAGGGGTAATGGCTGAGCGAGGTTTTGCTTGCTGAGCTTGTTGCCATCAGGAGTATCGGTAATGATAGGCACATGCGCATAAATAGGGCTTGGGTAGTTCAAAAGTGACTGAAGGTAAAGCTGTCGTGGTGTCGAGTCTAGCAGATCATAGCCTCGGACAATATGAGTGACACCTTGAAATGCATCGTCAACAGATACGGCTAATTGATAGGCATAGAGCTTGTCTTTACGCTTTAGAATAAAGTCACCGAGACTGGACAGATTGTACGTTTGTTTGTCTTGAATCAAATCAACAAAAGCAAGTGTTTTATCAGGACACTTCAGTCTTAGAGCATAAGGTTGATTAACATCCGGTGTGTTTTTTCGGCAGTAATTAGGGTATACACCCTTTAATAATGACAGTTTTTTGCGCGAACAAATACAAGGATAAAGCATATTATATTGAGATAGAGTATTCAGTGCATTTTCATAAGCACAATGGCGATTGCTTTGATAAACAACCTTGCCATCCCACTCCATGCCGTAAGTTTCTATCGCTTTGAGTATTTGAGAGGCTGCCCCCGCTTGCTCTCTAGGCGGGTCAATATCCTCTATACGCACTAGCCAAAGCCCCATTTTAGCCCGCGCATCTAAATAACTGGCTAAAGCAGTAACGAGAGAGCCAAAATGTAAAGAGCCTGAAGGTGATGGAGCAAATCGCCCAATATAGTCTGGATATTTCACAGACAGACTCCTGAGTTGTGGATGACTCCTAGCATTGTGGCGACGCATAGACAGTTGGCTCTATGATCTAGTGATTAAGAACCCAACTGGCGCTCTTTAATCTCGGCGAGCGTTTTGCAATCAATGCAAAGCGTTGCTGTTGGGCGAGCTTCTAGCCTACGAATGCCGATTTCTACACCGCAGCTATCGCAAAAGCCATAATCCCCTTCTTCTATACGGCTCAGTGTTTCATTGATTTTTTTGATCAATTTACGCTCTCGATCACGGGTTCTCAGTTCAAGACTGAACTCCTCTTCCTGACTGGCTCTGTCAGCAGGGTCGGGGAAGTTAGCGGCCTCATCCTGCATATGGTTCACCGTCCGATCGACCTCTTCCATTAATTCTTGTTTCCAGTTAAGAAGAATATGGGCAAAGTGATCCATTTGTTGATCGCTCATGTACTCTTCACCCTCTTTTTTTTCATAGGGGGTAAAAGATCTGAGCAGATTATTTTGGTCTGCTTTATTGTGTGCTGACATGGTTACAGCCTCATCACCTTCTAGTAAATAAGTCATGTGTTCTCATAGCTTAGTCATTCACCTGCCGGAAGCTCGACATTTTTTTGAAAGCTGAGGTTAACACTGCCGTTATCGGTTACGATCATAGGAGCATCCAGCCTTCATAGAGGCGCAGAAACTACCAAAATCAGCGACAAGACGCCATAAAAATTATTTATCGGTTTCTGCACATACAACTAAATCGACTGTAAAATAAAACAGATACAGTTCTCATTGATGCCTTTTGGAGCATGGTTATTCTTTAAACTCCAAACTAACATCATAAAATTTCGTCGTAGAATATCAAATATTTAATTTATAAAATTTAATTATGAAGTATACACACTCTCTTTTTGAAGGTCGTTTAATTAGGCGTTATAAGCGTTTTATGGCTGATATCGAGCTATCAAATGGCGTAGAAATAACAGCGCACTGCCCTAATACAGGCTCAATGAAAAACTGTTTGTATCCGGGCGGAAGGGTCTGGTATTCCAGCTCAGCTAACCCTAAACGTAAATACCCATTTACATGGGAGCAGGCTGAAATTCCTGTAATGATTGACGGTAAAGAACAACTAGCAAAGGCTGGGCTCAATACAGCTCGCGCCAACCCGCTTGTTGAAGAGCTTCTGGTCAAAGCGGCGGTGCCTGAGTTATGTGCTTATGACAAGATCTCAAGAGAGGTGAAGTATGGTAAGGAAGGTAGTCGAATTGACTTTTTATTGAAAGCTGATCAAGCACCGGACTGCTATGTAGAAGTAAAAAGTGTTACCTTGGCGGTAGGTGATGGGTTGGGCCTGTTTCCGGATGCAATCACTGCTCGTGGGGTAAAACATTTAAGAGAATTGATAAGAATTAAACAGGAGGGGAAGCGTGCAGTATTATTTTTTTGTGTGCAACACACAGGCATTAATAAAGTCTCACCTGCGGAAGACATTGACCCAGAATATACTAAGACCCTGCGCAAGGCTGCTTTAGAAGGAGTGGAGATCATTGCTTGGAGGGCAATAATGTCGGTTGATGACATTGCGTTGACTAAATCTATACCAGTCTTATTTTAAGGCAAATAGCATTCCCTCAAAGGGCTAAGAAGCTGTTCATAATCTTCTTAACAATAGTACCAAGAAAGCTAAATGCGTAAATTGAAGACTTGTGTTCAATTTACGCTCAGTATTTTTCCATAAACGGCGGCAGTTTTCTATCCAA
>JAQYUY010000136.1 GCA_028728195.1 Endozoicomonas sp. (ex Botrylloides leachii) | reverse complement strand
GCAACAAGATCCTCTAAATTCACGAGTTCTGACTGGCTGATCATATGCATTCCTAAGCAAGTTTACTTTGAAAGTATTTTATCAAAAAAACAGCTTCTTTTTAAGTTATGCAACAGCCCCTCTGTTGGTTGAGGCAGTACCATTTTTGCAGAATGTGGACACTACACAATTTTTCTAAAATTGTTCCGTTCGCTCTGACTTCAATAAACGAAAGGTCAAAGGTAATCAAAATTGAATATCATTAGATTGATAATCTTCAGCTTTTTTTTGTTTCATCTGTTAGCTTTAGCGTTGAACTTGGAGACGATAAAAATAAACCAATCAGTCCTGATTTAGGATTATCAAAAGAACGAAAAAATACCTTCCATAACTGGTACTCACCTACAGTTGAGGTCGAAGATTTGGTGGAAGCAGGTTTTTTTTATAAGGGCGAATCAGACCGAGTCGAATGTTTCTTCTGCGGATTGACATTACACAACTGGGTAGAAGGTAATATCCCTTGGTTTGAACATGCTTATCATGAAAAAAGAATGTGCTTTTTTCTCAGATACCACAAAGACAGTGATTTTATTGCAGAGGCAAAATTGTCGAGGTAAGGGAAAAAAGTTTAATGTAGGAAATACAGCAGCCCTGGAGCTCTGGGAGTGTCGCCAAACGTTTTCAAAGATTCAGGGTCGATCAAACATAATCGAGGCACAGGAAAAGTTTAAAACAGTGAGTTTTGCTTTTCCATACCTGAGGTAAAAAATCATGGCAATCGTTAATGTTTCAATTGAGTCTGGATTCACTCAAATTCCAAACGAAACTGCAAGAGATACAAATTTAAGCTTTCAAGCTAGAGGCTTATTACTTTACATCCGCAGCCTACCCCATGACTGGAAAATCAAACCTAACCAAATTGCCAAAGAAAATAAGATTAATCGAAAAACTCTAGACAAATATCTCAAAGAATTACGTGATGCAGGATACATAGAAGGCACTGTTGCAAACTAGACAGAAAGTGTTAAAACACTAACACTTGGGTGTGTCACAAACCAAACACCCTTTCTACTAGACGCACTCCTCCCAAAGTGATTCGCGTAATATCAACTAGCAGCTTGCCCATTTTTCAGGACTGGTATGGCTTCAATCTCTTTAATGGTGGCATAAGCTGTTTTCATGGATTTAAATCCTAACATAGGGTTGATAATCCGCTTTATTTTTCCATGGTCACACTCAATGACATTGTTGAGATATTTGACCTGACGATGTTGTAGATGTTTGGGCACTTACCCTCTTTCTTCAGCTCTGCAAGGGCTATCGCATAAGTAGGGGCTTTGTCAGTATTGATTGTTTGAGGAAGATCTAAGTGCTTTGTGCCTCTGATTAATTTCCCTAGGAAACGCTTGGCAGCGTAGGTGTTACAACGGGCTGACAGGTAAAAATCCAGTGTATTGCCATATTTATCAGTTGCGCGATAAAGATAACACCATTTTCCGGCAATCTTAATGTATGTTTCATCCAGTCGCCAGCTGCACCATGAGCAAGGCTTGCGGTAATACCAGCGTAGTCATTTCTCCAACTCAGGTGCATACTTCTGTAACCAGCGATAAATAGTCGTATGATCAACTCCAAACACATCGCTCTAACAGCACCTCCTATAGCTCCCGATAACTGATACCGTATTTGCAATACCAGCGAACTGCCCAAAGGATGACTTCAGGAGGGAAGTGTCGGTTGGAGAAAGGTTCTATGAGCGGTGTCTTGTGCAAAGAAAATATTTAAAGCATAACAGCTATATCCGAATATCACTTTGCAACAGTGCCCGGCATATTACAGGTAAGCGCTTTACTCAGCGTATAGAACGGCAAAACCTCAATTTTAGAACACGTTTGAAGCGGTTATGCCGTCGATCTATATGCTTTTCAAGATCAGAAGAAATTCATGACAAAGTAATCGGCGAGTTTATATACCGAGAGCACTATCAATGCTTCTGAACCTTTACCAATATAGCCTAGCCTGAATGACTATAATTGTTCATTATGAAAGCAGTTTGTGCCCTGCAGGTAGCTGCCGAGATAGCCACAACGCCAACTTTCTTTTCATATTAGGTTCATTTTCTTGTGTTTTTTCTAATGGTTGGATCAAGTTATCATGCACTAAAAGGCGATAAATCAGCTGAATTTTCTTTTTTGAGGGATCAGCGTCATTTATTTTACCTGCTTTTCTTTTTTCTAAGTAGATAGCACCTACTCGAAGTGCTTCTTTGAGCAATTGAGCCTCATTTTTAAGTTTTTTCATAGTCTAACTCTCAGCTTACTGGCAAAGCAAAAGCTAGCATGGCTCAAACAAAAACAAAAGCACAGACTCGTGCAGCTGCAAGTTGTTACGACTATGCTATTGCGCTGACCACCTGAATACCAGCACTGCGTTAGAACTCCTTGCAATAGCCCTGCTAGTACTCGTTATGCTACCTTGCTCTATAGCCCAGCTGCCTAGCTCATGACAATAGTTAGAAAACGCTATGGGTATCATCTATTTCGTAAAGGTTTTGATAACAATATACAATCAATGACTTAGAATAAATTTGCTTACCTTTGATAAGCATTCCTATAATTAATAAGAAAGAAAATACTTATCCTTGCTATAAAAAATGCACTAAAACATGCAGGAAAACTATGACTTATCCAAAAGTTGGTCAAAATCAAGGTCCTCTTTCTCCACATACTACAGATAACAGCAAAAATAATAACAAAACAAGCTCAGGTTCTTTCAATGGTAGAAAAGCAATTCCACACACCAGTAAACCCTTGCTTAAAAACAGCCCTAATTCTAGGAAAAGTAGCACCAGAACCCCCATTACGCAGAGAAGATGCCATCAAGAAAAAAGCGTAGCAAAAACAATTAGAAATCTTGATAAACCAAATTTCAACCCAGTCAAAGATAAAATGGAAAAATTTGCTGATAACAAAATACAAGCTGTTATTAATGCAGCAAGAACAATTGACGCTCTTGCTAAAATAACACCAGCAAAAGAAGTTGAACGATTGAAAAATATGGGGTTAAGCAGCAAAGGTATTCAGGAAACACTGCAAAAAATAAAAAACAACAAGCCTGTTACAATGGATGAAAAAAAAGTATTGGTAGCCGCATTATATAAAAATAAATCAGCTGTTATAGCCATATTGAATGATATTAAAGCAGAAACATCTATAAGTAGTGAGCTAACTAAGCTATTAGAAAAAGGATATAATGGAGAAACCTGTTTAGAATCATTATTAAGTGAATGCCAAAAGGCTTTTCAATTCAAGGAAGATAGCAGCTTATTGCCAAGAATAAATGACTTAGAGGTACAGGTTGATAATTTAAATGATAAGACTGAAGAGGTAAATAAAAATCTAACGAAAAAAGCTGATAAAACACAAGTTGCTGATCTAGAAAGCCGGCTTGAAAACTTTATAAATACAGCACCTGAAAATAATCTAAACCCTGAAGAAAAAAAAATGATAGAAGGACTGCATGAAAAAACTAAGCAATTTAATGACTTCCTAATCACTAACAAAGAAGAAAAAGACAGTTACGAAAAAAGAATTTCTCATCTTGAACATCAACTAGAAGTCATAAAGTCAAATAATAAAAATACCATCCTTGATTCAAATACTGATTCAGTAGAAACCCTATCAGAATACCAAAAAAAATACGATGAACTAGAAAAACATATTAATATGTTAAAAAATAAAATAGAAACACCTACCTCTTCTCATAATGGGAGCCTATCGACTAATGATTATGATCAACACATAAAAAATATAGAAATTCAGTTAAAAGAAGCGACAATAAAAGCTGATTCTGCTGATAACAAGGCTGATGAAGCAATAACCAAAGCAGACCAAGCACAGAAAGATATTGATGACATCAAGCCAGAAATAGATAAGCTAAAAAATGAAGCTATCCAAAATCATAAACTGCTGCTAAATACAAAAGAAGAGATTGAATCGTATAAAAAGTCACTTGCAGATGGAAAGGCTGAACAAGAAAAGTTAATAGCAAGATTGAGAGAAGAAATTAATAAAAAGGAGTTTAATAACCGTAAATCAGATGAAGAGGTTCATACTTCAGAGCAGTCAAGTCCACAAACATCACCTGATGATAACTCAACAAATATAAATCATGAAAAATATTTTTCAGATCTAGCTTCTCAGATAAAATCATTAGAGGAAAGAGCTTCATTAATGCTTGATGAGCGAAACAAGCTGAGTCTACAAAATAAAAACCTAGATGGTCGTGCTCACAATATAGAAAAAGATCTTGGCAATAAAAGATTTTTTATAGAAGCAAAAAAAACTATAAATAAATTAAAAGATGATTCAAAAAAATTAAGTGAAAATATTGATGATCATAGTAATCAAGTTAATCAGGCATCAGATGAGGCAGAACAGCTTAAGGATCATATCTTTGACCAAGGTAAAAAATTTACTGATGCTTATGATGAGAATGATCTTTTTGAAGACAATAATACAGAATCTACAGAATCTACAGAATCTACAGAAAAGTTAGAAAATACTCCTTCTTATGATCAGGCTAATACAACTTTTGAACCTGAATTGGAAGAAGCTAAAACCCTAATAGAGAAAGACGAATCCTTAAGATTACTTAAAGATGCTCAGGCAGCATTAACTGCTTTAATAAACAAAGACCTTAGCGTAGATCAACCTCTCATAGAGGCAATTATCGATGGTAAGATGCAGCATATTGTGCCGCCCTCTGATTGGCTAAAGGAGCAACCTGATGATAGATATCAGAAAATAATTAAAAAAATAATGTCTGCAACTAAGAGCAAAAAAACTAATATAAAAAAAAGCATTGGCAACAACTCTATTTTTACAATGGGTACCAGCACAGCTGATGTACACAAAAATATCGCTAATCAGCTTGAAAAAATAAAAGCTAGAATAAAAAAAGAAGAACTCAATAATTGGAATAAAGAAATCGATAATTTAAAAACCCATCTAAGAAATACCTTTATTTTAGAAATCGATAGTTCATATTGGATCAAAAGAACTAAGAAAAAATCTGACAGTTAATTATTTTAAAAAGGTGACTGGTAGCTTCAACGATGTTCATAAGCTTTTCTATTAAAATATTTTGCACTGCCCTATCATAGGGTAATTTTTTTGCCTTAGTCTTGGCTGATAAAATATAGTCATACCCATTATATTCTCTAACTATCGTAATGCGCATGGACAGCCTAGTTTTAGAACAAGGCGTAATGATAAGTAATAACAGGGCTATTGTGAATAGTTCTAACTCAGTGCTTATGGTCAACGCAATAGTGTAGCTGGAAAAGATGATGGATATTACGCTTAGATCATAATCGCACTCCTCTGCACTTAATATAGAGAATATTTCATACTGATTTCACTATTTGCGCAGATCATACTTCTTCGTTTAATTAATGCTTAGTAGCATATTGGCTGCCAATGGGTATATATTTCACTGGAGTATCGGTTTTTTATAGTGGTCGTCATTCGATGAATGATCTAGGCTAGCAAAACCAGTTCAGTTCCTTATACTTTGATATCATTTTAATGCTTAATCTTGGGAATAGTGACTTGTAAAACAGTTTCCTGCAAGATGGGCTGGAGTAATGCTGCGTGGAAAAGATTACAGTTCAGGGAGCACGTACCCATAATCTTAAAAATATTAACCTGGATATTCCTCGTAACAAACTAATCATAATTACAGGCCTTTCAGGCTCAGGAAAGTCGTCTTTGGCTTTTGATACACTGTATGCTGAAGGTCAGCGGCGCTATGTAGAATCATTGTCTTCTTATGCGCGGCAGTTTCTTTCAATGATGGAAAAACCTGATGTAGATCACATTGAGGGGCTGTCTCCAGCAATCTCTATTGAGCAAAAGTCTACTAGCCATAACCCACGTTCTACCGTTGGTACCACCACTGAAATTTATGATTATCTTCGCCTGTTATTTGCTCGTACAGGCATACCTCAATGCCCCACCCATAAGCTACCTCTAGAGGCTCAAACGGTTAGTCAAATGGTAGATCAAGTACTGGCCTTGCCCGAAGGTACCAAATTAATGCTATTAGCCCCTTTGGTTAAAAACCGGAAAGGAGAACATCTGCATGTGCTCAGTGAGCTGAAGACTCAAGGATTTATTCGCGCTCGAATTAATGGCATTGTTGTGGATATTGATAATCCGCCAGTATTAGATAAAAAGAAAAAGCATACCATTGAGGTCGTGATTGATCGTTTTAAGGCAAGAAAAGATGTGCAACTGCGCTTATCTGAATCGTTTGAAACAGCACTTGAATTAACCAATGGCCTCGCAGCTATTAGCTTCATCGATGCTGAACAACCTGATCGCGTGTTTTCTGCCCGCTACGCTTGTTCTGAGTGCGGTTATAGCCTAGATGAACTTGAGCCTCGTCTTTTTTCTTTTAACAACCCTGCAGGTGCTTGTCCATCTTGTGATGGTTTAGGTGTAAAACAGTTTTTTAATGAAAGTCTTATTGTTCAACACCCAGAACTAACCCTAGGTGAGGGCGCTATTCGTGGATGGGATCGTCGAAGTGTCTATTATTTCCACCTCCTCAAATCACTAGCTGCGCACTATAATTTTGACCTGGATACGCCTTTTGAAGTGCTGACAGCAGAGCAACGACAGGTTATTTTGCATGGTTCTGGCGATGAGGAAATTGACTTTACTTACATTAATGACCGAGGTGATGTTTATAATAAACGCCATAGTTTTGAGGGAATTATTCCTAATTTTGAACGTCGCTACAGAGATACCGACTCGCAATCAGTGCGAGAAGATCTGGCAAAATATCTAAGTACCCAAGCGTGCCAAAGTTGTTGCGGCGCGCGCTTACGGAGTGAAGCCTGCAACGTATTTATTCAGGAGAAAAGTTTGCCTGAATTAGTAAAATTACCCGTAGAAAAATCGTTAGCTTATTTTGAGCACTTGGAGCTTCCAGGCAGGCGGGGAGAAATTGCGACCAAAATTCTAAAAGAAATATGCGCTAGATTAACGTTTTTAGTAAACGTTGGTTTAAATTATCTGACCCTAGATCGAAGCGCCGATACACTTTCAGGTGGTGAGGCACAGCGTATACGTTTAGCTAGCCAAATTGGTGCGGGGTTGGTTGGCGTTATGTACATTCTTGATGAACCAAGTATTGGCTTGCATCAGCGTGATAATGACCGTTTGCTTAACACTCTCACTAGGCTGCGTGACTTAGGCAATACTGTCATTGTTGTTGAGCATGATGAAGATGCAATACGTACAGCAGATTGTGTCATTGACATTGGTCCGGGAGCAGGCGTACACGGCGGAAATATCGTGGCGCAAGGTACCCCAGCTCAGATAATGGACTCCCCGAAATCACTTACAGGACAGTATCTATCAGGCGTTAAAAGTATAGCTGTGCCTAATGCCCGCACAGCTTTTGATAAAGAAAAAATGGTAAAACTGTCAGGCTGTAAAGGGAATAACCTTAAAGATATCATGCTAGAAATTCCCATAGGCGTAATGACATGTATTACCGGTGTATCAGGGTCAGGAAAGTCCACATTAATTAACCGAACCTTATACCCTGTGGCAGCGCATAAATTAAATAAAGCGACTACGCTATCTGCATCCCCCTATAGTCGTATCTCAGGCTTGTCTTATCTGGATAAGTGCATTGATATTGATCAGAGCCCAATTGGCAGAACCCCTCGTTCTAACCCAGCAACCTACACAGGTATATTTACTGCTATTCGTGAGCTATTTTCAGGTACTCAAGAAGCTAGGTCTAGGGGCTATAAGCCCGGCAGATTTAGTTTTAATGTGAAAGGGGGACGCTGTGAAGCATGTCAGGGAGATGGCGTTATGAAAGTGGAAATGCACTTTCTAGCCGATATTTATGTGCCTTGTGATGTTTGCAAAAAAAAGCGCTATAACCGAGAAACCCTTGAGGTGAAATATAAAGGCAAAAGCATTCATGAGGTACTGAATATGACGGTTGAAGATGCGCTGACCTTCTTTGATCCGATTCCAGCCATTAAACGTAAACTACAAACGTTAATGGATGTTGGGCTGTCCTATATTTGCTTAGGGCAAAATGCGACGACCCTATCCGGAGGTGAGGCGCAGCGGGTGAAGTTAGCTAAAGAACTATCAAAAAGAGATACAGGTAAAACCCTATATATTTTAGATGAACCCACTACGGGCTTGCATTTTCATGATATTCAGCAGCTGCTGCACGTCCTACATCGTTTGCGTGATCACGGTAATACCGTCATTGTTATCGAACATAATCTTGATGTAATTAAAACTGCTGATTGGATTGTAGACTTAGGACCAGAGGGCGGGGATTCTGGTGGCGAGATTATTGCTACCGGGACACCTGAAGACATTGTGAAATGCGCGGCCTCGCATACAGGACGTTATTTGAAACAAGCGCTTACTATTTGAAAGTTCTTCGTTTTTTTGATGCCTAGCCTTGTATATGCCAAAGCTTTGTTGAGCTGCATTTTAACTAAGGCTAGGTTAGTTACTTTACAAAGATATGCTCCATTTTTCTGATTCGCCAAGTAACCGCCTCTTGATAGACTATCAGCATAGGGCTGTTACCTATATTTTCAGTGCAATAGCGTAATTAGCAGAGATGATTGGTATTATCTGCATATCCTTTATTTTTATATCCTTATTAAGAAGATGTTATTTTGACGCAACCACTTTTTTCTTCGTTAGCACTACCCGATGCCTTACTGAAAAATATAAGTACTTTGGGTTTTGCTACGATGACACCTATTCAGGAAAAAGCTCTGCCTCTGGCTTTAAAGGGCTGTGACCTGATTGCCAAGGCGAAAACAGGCTCCGGTAAAACGGCTACCTTTGCGATCAATATATTGACTAGGCTCTATTTAAAAGACTTAAACTGTCAGGGATTGGTGTTATGCCCAACACGAGAGCTAGCAACACAGGTAGCAAAAGAAATTCGCAGATTGGCTCGTTATCAACAAAATGTGAAAGTGGTGATTTTATGTGGTGGTCAGGCTATTGGTCCTCAAATTGGCTCGCTAGCCCATGGTGCTCATATTGTTGTGGGTACACCTGGACGAGTGCAGGATCATTTGCGTAAAAAAACGCTGATGCTTAATAAGGTAAAAACCGTTGTTTTAGATGAAGCGGATCGAATGTTGGACTTAGGATTTAGCGACAGCATTCAGGCGATCATTAGCCATACGCCAACTCACCGACAAACACTGCTTTTCTCAGCTACTTACCCAAAGGAAATAAAACAGCTTAGCAAGAATATACAGCATGAACCTGAAGAAGTAACAGTGGAATCAACGCACAGCGCTAATCATATTCGCCAAGCATTTTATCTAGCTGAAGATGTCTCCAAATCACAGCTGCTGCTCAAACTACTAGGCCATTACCAGCCAGCATCTGCGGTTATTTTTTGTAATACAAAAAAAAACTGCAAAGAGGTAGGTACGTTTCTGTATCAGCAAGATTATAAACCTCTAGTGCTTCATGGTGATCTGGTACAAAAAGAGAGAGACCAGGTGCTAGTTCGCTTTGCTAATCAAAGCGCTACATTATTAGTTGCTACTGATGTTGCGGCCCGAGGCATTGATATTAAGCATCTGCCCGCAGTGATAAATTATGACCTAAGTCGTGACCCAAACATTTACGTGCACCGAATAGGTCGCACTGGACGGGCAGGGAAACAGGGCCTTGCCTTGAGCATATACACCTCTCGTGAGCAACATATACTAAATAGCATTAGCGACCATCTTAGGTATGCATTACCATTTGCAGACCATCACCAGCTTAGTGAAAGCTTACATGCACCTAAAAATGCACCGATGGTAACCCTATGCATTGATGGTGGGCGAAAACACAAAATTCGTCCTGGAGATATATTGGGTGCTTTGACAGGCGATGCGGATATTCCCGGTGACCGGATAGGGAAAATCGATATTTTTGATTTTTTTGCTTATGTTGCCGTTGACCGTAACTATATAAAAAAAGCATTGGGGCGGCTTTTACAAGGAAAAATTAAAGGGAAAAAACTCAAGGTGCGCAGATTGTAGTACTACAACCAAGCCTGTCTTCTAACTACCATCATGAGCATGGGCAGCTGGACTCTAAAACAAGGCGCAGTGCTAATTAATGGCAAGGGCTATTTTTACCAAAGCGTTCCAAAGCAGTGCTAGTGTTTGGATAGCCAGCCAATAGCGTAGTTAGAAAAGATGATGGGTATAATAGCGTTACCAGTTTATTGATTAATAAATTGGAGCTTAGAAGCTGTTCATGATCTTGATTTTACTTGATAATTCATCGGATGAGACAACAGTACCCCAGCGATATCACTCGTGAGCAGTTTGAACCTATTCTTCCGATCCTTGAAAGTGCTCGCA
>JAQYUY010000135.1 GCA_028728195.1 Endozoicomonas sp. (ex Botrylloides leachii) | reverse complement strand
AAGTCGTGTAGCTCGGAAGCTGCTGGGCATCACTGTTGGCATTTACTTGAACATTCAAGCTGGGCGTGAGCCTATGCAGTTTGCGCCTATGCTCTCAATTTAAAGTCACACATCAGGTTTTAAATTCTTCCAGGCCATCGTCTATATTTTACAAAAAGAAAAATGTCATTATCTCATATAATTCGAGCCTTGTGACTTTTCGTGCAAAGCTCTCTCCTATTTTATATTTTCCTTATCTACGCAGAGGGAGTGTACTATAAAATATAAGCCTTCCGTATTTTATAAAACACTTCAACTTGTTACTGCTTTTTTATAGATGATCTTAAACTCTTTAGTATCATAACTAACAGTATCATTAGCGATTAAAAAGCCTGCATTAGAAGCTCCGCATTACCCTTTACTTTTCATATAGCAGAACAAGCCTAACGCACTTAGGCGCAAAGACTAAACGGAGCGCTAGAATCCATTAATGATTTTATGTCTAGAGAAAAAGCAAAAGCCGCATAGAATTTAGGCGGCTTTTGCATAGGCAACAATCAAGGCAGGTATCAGGAATTGGCTAATACGTAGTCAATAGCTTCCTGTACAGTGGTGATTTTTTCGGCTTGCTCATCAGGGATTTCAGTTTCAAACTCTTCTTCTAGAGCCATCACAAGCTCAACAGTATCTAAAGAGTCTGCGCCGAGGTCCTCCACAAAGGACGCGCTGTTGGTCACTTTTGTCACGCCAAGCTGTTCACAAACGATCTTTTTGACGCGATCTTCAATGGTGCTCATACCCTGTTCTGCTCCTGTTAATATTCATTGCAGTCTATACATTATAGTCTTTAGCTGCGGTGGGGTAGTTTATATGGTTGTTTACAATAATTTCAAGCCGGTTAGCTTTAATTCGTCTAATTGAGTATGCTTCATTATAACTTTTTGCAAAACTGTTGTTAAAAAACGACAGAATTAGCCCATATACATACCTCCATTCACATGAAGCGTTTCACCTGTAATATAACCCGCTAGATCACCGGCAAGAAAAGCAACAACATTTGCGATTTCCTCTGGCTTGCCAAAACGGTTTAGAGGTATTTGGGCTTGTAAAAACTCACGTTGATCATCTGATAATATGCGCGTCATCGCCGTATCAATAAAACCAGGAGCGACCGTATTTACCGTAATATTGCGAGAGCCAACCTCTCTAGCCATACTTCGAGAAAAACCCTCAATACCCGCTTTGGCAGCTGCATAATTGGCTTGTCCTACATTTCCCATAGAGCCAACTACTGAACTTATATTGATAATTCGTCCAAAACGCGCCTTAGTCATGCCACGCAATACGGCTTTACACATACGAAAAATCGAGCTGAGGTTGGTATTAATCACTTGATTCCACTCATCCTCTTTCATTCGCATTAAAATATTATCTCGAGTAATACCCGCATTATTGACCAATACTAACGGTGCACCGTATTCAGCTGTAATATGCTTGACCACCTCTGTACAACGCTCATTAGAAACAACATCAAGCACCATACCTTGGCCATGAATATTTGCTTCAGCCAATACACCAGTGATTTCTTCTGCCCCACTGACACTGGTCGCCGTACCTATTACCGTTGCGCCCTGCTTCCCAAAGGCTAATGCAACCGCTTGACCAATACCACGGCTAGCACCGGTAACTAATACAACCCTGCCTTCCAGACTACCCATTATTTATGTTCCCATACATAGGTTAGAAAATATCATCATGCCAGTAACGCAGCCTTTCAAACTAAGTCCCTACGCTTCAGTTAACCATTTATCCATGAAGACCGATGCATCAAAGCTCACTACCGGGACGCTGCGATTAATGCGTTTATTGAGACCTGTTAGTACCGTTCCTGGCCCGCACTCAACAAAGCTACTCGCACCCATTCTTATTATGCCATTGATTGTCTCTACCCATTGGACAGGCCTGTGCAACTGTGCCACAAGGTGTGCTCGGATGCCATCAGGCTTAGCACAAACATCTGCACATACATTATGAACTACCGGAATAGACGGCACTTGAATAGCTATACTATCAAGTGCTATCTGCAACTTATCAGCGGCAGGTTTCATCAAGGCACAATGAGAAGGCACACTGACAGGAAGCAGCAACGCTCTTTTAGCACCAAGTGTCTTTAATTTTTTAATGGCCCGCTCCACAGCTTCTATATGCCCTGCAATAACAACCTGTCCCGGTGAATTAAAATTAACGGGCTCCACGATCTCATGCTGAGCCACCTCCGCGCATACATTGGTGATAACCTCATCAGCAAGACCCAATATAGCTGCCATCGCACCACACCCTTCAGCAACAGCTTGTTGCATATAAAGACCTCGTTTTTTAACGAGATCGACAGCATCAGTAAAATCAATTGAATCGGCACAAACCAATGCAGAGTATTCGCCAAGGCTGTGACCTGCCATCAAGACAGGCTTTATATCGCCTCTTCTTGACTTAAATAATCGCCAAAGCGCAACGCTTGCAGCTAACAAAGCAGGTTGCGTATTTTCAGTTTGATTTAGGGAGGTTATGGGCCCATTTTCAAATAAATGTGTTAGATTTAGATGTAAAGCATCAGAGGCTTCAGCTAACGTTTCAGCAACCACTGGTTCTGCGACATAGTCAGCGAGCATCCCCACACGTTGTGATCCCTGCCCCGGAAAAAGAAAAGCAAACTTGGTTGTCATAGCGATACAAAGGTTCCACGTAAAACTGAGACTATTATAGAAAAACATGCACCTCAGTTGCGTAAATTTATGTTTCTTTTGTTACTCATATTCTATCAATGCAAGCGCATGGCCTCATTCTGCATCAGCCTGCTTTCAATATCTACCATTGGTTTATCGATATTAGTTTTAATGCATTACCGTTACTAACCTGAGATGAGACTTAGCAAAACGGTTTTTATATTCTCAATTAATAAACAGCAGGAGCTGGTAATAAAAAATATTTATGTAACGCGTGGTCAAAACCAATATGATTGTATAAAAATGCGTAAAACCTAAGGTAATACTCATCCCTGATAAAAATATAACTCTTATTAAAGAGCGGGATATCTAATTCCCGCGCTAACTAGCCAAATTAACAGCCTAATTTTTTGCTCCTACATACCCTAGCAATAGTACTTACCACTATCATTCGTCATTTTTGCTCGCAATAACCTGCGTACCCCGGTAAAAACCATCAGTCGCCACATGGTGACGACGGTGAGTTGTACCACTTGCGGCATCTTGAGATAACTGGGCAGTGCCTAGCGCATCATGGGAACGTCTCATATTACGCTTAGAGCGGGTTTTACGGTTTTTCTGAACAGCCATTATTAACTCTCCTAAATCGTTGTCTTAGTACCAGCTTTCAATTTAGCTAATACACTGAAAGGGTTTGTTTTTTCTGCTTTTTTTGCCTTAGCATCCTCTACTATTGACTGACACTTTCGTTCATCGGTTAGCTCAGGCGCTATAGCTGTAGTGTAGGTTTGCTCAATAGCACACTGCCCCTGTTTATGGTAAGGGATAATCGGCAATGCAAGCAGCAACTCATCTTCCAGTAGTGGTACAAGCTCTATGGGGTCTTCCTGAAGAAAAAGAGGCTCATAATCTGAGGGTAATGCCTTAGCCTGCTCATCAGTCCATACCGCCACTAGCTGAACATCGGCATGAATCGGCAAATCGGCTGCATTTAAGCACCGTTGACAGATCATTTTGCACATGACATCCAAATGACCTTTCAACACAGCTCGGTTGTATTCATCCAGATCACAGCGCAAAGCAACCTGAACTTCTCCTTTATTATCAGAAAGCAAATCCACCAGCCGGCTGAAACGACTCAGCGCTAGCGAACCTTCAAGCTGCATACCTTGTCGCGCAAGCTTGCGCGGATCAATGGTTTTAGGTAATTTCCCAATAAACATAAGCGCACCATACTAGGGATTGATCTTCGCTTTGTCAAAGGGTTTCAAACTTCTATTACAGCAACAAAACAGTTACTGATCTGTAAAATACTTGCCTTTGATAGGCTTTTTTCTTTCCTGGACAGTCTAGTAACAGTTTTTCAAGATGAATACAGCATCCTACTGATAATACCCTATGAACCTACCCCAATCCTTTTTAACTAAGTGATGACTTCAACGCCAAGCCATCACCTCATATTTAAACTAACGCAGCTGAACCCCTTCCGCGCCGATTTCTTGCATTACCACATGGGCAGCCTCAACTCCCATCTGTTTAGCAAATCTTTCAAGAGGGCTAAGATGAGGCGTAAAATCAACAATATTACTTTGCCCAACCACTTCTCTAGCTACGCTATCCGCACTCCCGAAACCATCAATAAGGCCCAGCGTTTTTGCTTTTTCCCCCGTCCAGACCATGCCAGTAAACAAGTCTGGATCATGAGACAGCCTATCTCCTCGCCCACGCTTAACACTATCAATAAACTGTTGGTGCACAGTATCAAGTGATGCCTGCCACTGCTTTGCTGCCTCTGCATTCATCGGCAAAAAAGGATCCATAAAATCTTTATACCGTCCAGATGTGTAGCTTCTGCGGGTAATACCTAGCTTATCCATTGCTTTAACAAATCCAAACCCTGTAGCAATCACACCAATAGACCCTACCATGCTCGCTTTGTTTGCATAAATTTTGTCTGCTGCTGAAGCAACATAATAACCACCAGAAGCACCTATATCGCTGATCACAGCATACAACGGAATAGTAGGATGCAACTTGCGCAACCGCATAATTTCGTCATAGATATAACCGGCCTGCACAGGACTACCACCAGGGCTATTAATTTTTAAAATGACAGCCTTTGTGCCACGACTTTTAAATGCTGCCCTGAGCCCTTCATTAATATTATCTGCACTAGCTTCAGCGCCATCACTTATCACACCATTAAGCTCTACTAGCGCTGTATGCGGGGTTGACTTAGCAACCGCCGCAACATCAATTTTTGATGCCTTATAAACTAGCCCTGCCATTAAAAACAACCATATAAAAATTAATATCTTAAAGAAGATACCCCAACGCCTAGAACGCCGCTGCTCTTTCAATGAGCTTGTCGCTAACTCTTCCAGCAATTTCCACGTTCTATTATCGTCACTACTTGTAGCAGAGACTGCACCCTTAGGCTCCTGCCATTTGTCCATTCATTTACCCCTTAGAGACACACCTGTTTTCTTCACCATTCGATCATGCGGTAGCAGTCGCCACCCATTAACAGAACAAGACCAAATTCAAACGCGCCATGATAACACAAGCTTCTGGTTGCATTGCTATTGAAATAAACGCCTTATTTAGGCTAGTTAAATATAATCAATACGCTTGATGAATAACTTTTTAAAGATGAGTGAGACGCATCCATTAACTAACAAAACATATGTTTAAAGCCTATTTTATCAATGCTTCTAATCACGTTGAGCAGAAAAGATAGCTGTCATGTGACAGCATGAAAAATCAGCAAGAAGGACCAAAAATGCATATTTATGACCAACTCACAACCTTAATTTATCGACCTGCTAGATAGTGGGCTATGCATTTTCAGCCTCAATTCGTAAGTGCTACGTCTTTGTAAAAAAATTTAATTCGTACCATAAAAAAACAAGATAGTAACTGCATAAAACCTGATAGGATAATCATACAATACCTATAACTCTGAGAAAGACTCAGATAACGCTACTGATCCATTTTTAAAGATAATTAAACTCTATTCAGGAACTAAACCTAAGCTGCTTTAGAGCAGCCTGCAAATCATCTGGCAGAGGTGCATCAACCTTAATAACCTTCCCTGATGGCAACGTCAACCTCAGGCTCGCTGCATGAAGAAATAAACGCTTTACCCCCTCCCTTTTAAACTGCTGGTTAACTATATCACTACCGTATTTATGATCACCAATAATAGCATGACCTGCATGTAAACAGTGCACTCGGATCTGGTGTGTCCTACCCGTTAAAGGACTGGCTTTAATGAGCGTAGCACCGCGCAACCGTTCCAAAACTTGATACGCTGTCTTTGCTGGCTTGCCATCCACATGCACTTGCACCATACGCTCTCCTGAGCGCAACGTATTTTTTTGTAATGGCGCTTTTACCAATAGCCTCGTTGAAGGCCATCTCCCCTGCACCAGTGCATGATAAATCTTGTCCACCCCTTCTCTTTTTTGCAACTGTTCATGAATGTATCGCAACATACTGCGCTTTTTAGCAATCATAAGACAACCGGAAGTCTCTCTATCTAGGCGATGAACTAACTCCAAATTTTTGTCCTCACCTCTGAGCTGCCTCAAGGCTTCAATTACACCATAAGAAATACCACTACCACCATGAACCGCTATACCTGATGATTTATTAATAATAATTAACGCATCATCTTCATAAACAATAGCATCTAACAACCGGCTGCTCACAGTTAAGGGCACACGAGACTTGCCTTCTTGCTCAGACAAACGTATAGGAGGGATTCTTATGCAGTCTTCCTCCTGAAGCCTATACAGTGCTCTAGCACGCTTTTTATTAACCCTCACCTCTCCTTTTCGAATAATTCGATAAATCCGTGTTTTAGGAACGCCCTTGAGTACTCGGAAAAGATAGTTATCAAGCCGCTGGCCTGCATCTTTAGCACTAATCGTAATAAGACGTACCGCTGATAACGTTGAGTCGCCCAGCCTTACTGCCATTGAACACCCTAATAACCTTCTATTACATCTGAAATAAACTGATATCATCAGCTTATGCATTACTTGCTTACGAAATGATGATATCAGTTTTAGCTCATTTGAAGCACCCACTGTTTAATGTTATAATTGCTGAAGTGTCCTGTACACCTCAGCAAAGGCAGGTATATTTTTATTGGAGTCTAACCCGCTCGATGGCTGAAGACGTGAAGGTAGAAGCAATACCACGTAAAAGCAGAAAAATAGAGTGAAAATATCATTTAATATTACAGAAATATATTAAATGATGCTTTATTAATAAAGGATTCAAGCAGGATATAAAGAACACGGCTGAAACCGTGATAGTTAAACAGCGCTACCCTCTCCAAAGCGAGGCCCGATTTCAGGAAGAGGCAGTTTGCCGGGGTTTTCAGAACACGAACGTGGCTCTCAGGCTAAAATAAAAAGCTTGCTATAGACCACCACTATCCGGTGAGCACCACACCCTTCCTTTGTAAATCATTATAATGATTTAGAATACAAGTCAATGCTATATCGTTGCGCCAAAGATCATGAAGTACTGGCATGCAAGCCTGATAGCACAGAAGAGAGCTCGGAAACTTTTCACCTTAGATTGACCGAGTTTTCACCATTGGGTAATAGCAACTTGAGAGGTTGGCCTCAAGCAAACCGGTAAAATATGAAGAGAATGTTGATCAATGCAACTCAGCAGGAAGAGTTGCGTGTTGCGCTCGTGGATGGGCAGCGCCTTTATGATCTAGATATTGAATCTAGTGCTCGTGAACAAAAAAAAGCTAACATCTACAAAGGAAAGATCACACGCATTGAACCCAGCCTAGAGGCCGCCTTTGTTGACTTTGGCGCAGACAGACACGGCTTCCTACCGCTAAAAGAAGTCTCTCGGGACTATTTCTGCAAGAAGGCATCTGGTCGCCCCAATATTAAAGGCGTACTGAAAGAAGGCCAAGAGCTTATCATTCAGGTTGACAAGGAAGAACGCGGCAACAAAGGTGCAGCCCTAACAACGCTTATCAGCTTGGCAGGTCGATACTTGGTTCTAATGCCTAACAATCCTCGGGCAGGCGGTATTTCCCGTCGAATAGAAGGAGAAGAGCGCGCTGAACTGCGAGAAGCTCTGACTAAATTAAACGTGCCTTCTGAGATGGGTGTAATTGTCAGAACTGCGGGTTTAGGTCGATCACTGGAAGAACTTCAGTGGGATCTGGAATACTTACTGCAACTCTGGAGTTCTATCAAAGAGGCAGCGGCAAGCCAACCCTCTCCACTGCTTATTTATCAAGAAAGCAATGTCATTATTCGTGCTATCCGTGACTACTTGCGCCAGGATATCAATGAAGTACTGATAGATAAAGCCAGCGTACACCAAGAAGCGATAGACTTTGTTAAACAAGTAATGCCGCAGTATCAACAAAAATTCAAGCTTTACAATGACAGCGTCCCCCTATTCAATCGTTTTCAAATTGAGTCACAAATTGAAACCGCTTTTCAGCGAGAAGTAAAACTCCCCTCTGGCGGCTCTATCGTTATTGATCCAACAGAAGCGCTGGTCTCGATTGACATTAACTCAGCCAGAGCAACCGGTGGTGGTGATATTGAAGAAACCGCACTGAATACCAACCTTGAAGCAGCAGATGAAATTTCTCGCCAGCTACGACTGCGTGATATTGGTGGCCTCATTGTCATCGACTTTATTGATATGAGTCACAGCCGCAATCAGAGAGATGTGGAAACCCGTATTCGTCAGGCGTTGGAAATGGATCGTGCACGTGTCCAAACCGGTCGAATTTCTCGCTTTGGTTTACTCGAAATGTCTCGTCAACGACTACGCCCTTCACTGAGAGAAACCAGCGGTGCGGTCTGTCCTCGCTGCTCTGGCCAAGGCAGCATTCGCGATATTGAGTCTTTAGCACTATCGATCATGCGATTGATGGAAGAAGAGGCTATGAAGGACAAAACCTCTGAAATTCGAGCCCATGTTCCTGTTTCTGTTGCTGCCTTTTTGTTGAATGAAAAACGCGCTGGTATTACTCGAATAGAAAAACGTCATCAAACACGTATTATTGTGGTTCCAAACCCTAACCTCGATACGCCTCACTATGATGTCCAGCGACTGCGTGATGATGATCTAACCGAACAGACCGCAAGCAGTAGCTACCATATTACTGAAACTGAAGAGCCCACTGAAATATCACCATTTAGTAATAAAGCACCTGCAAAAACTGAAGCTGCTGTAAAACGTGCAACACCTGTGAAGCCAGTTCCTATTCAGCATAAAAAAATTGGCTTAGTTCAATCATTTGTTAAGGCCCTTGGTAAGTTTTTCACAACGGAAGAAGAAAAATCACAATTATCTAAAAATATTCAGCCTGAGATAAAACCTAATAAAGTTCCTAGCAGGAACCGTAATGAGTATTCTGCTCGACAAAATAACAAACCACAAAACCGCAAGGTGACTCGCCAAGATAATCACCGGATCGATAAAGATCATCAGGACAAAGAGCGTCGACGCAATCGTCAGGAGCAAAGTCGTAATGAAAACCGCCAGAGCCGCCGCTATCAAACCAATGAAGCACTGGATCGCGATAACAGTCGAGCACAACAAAACCCCTCTCAAAGACAAAACAAACCTATAGATCACTATAAAGAGCAAGAAGAGGGACAACATAGACGACGTCCAAATACAGCAACACGCAGACGCAATAATCGCCCTTCCCAGCGCACTCAGGCAATAGAACCACTGCCAGTAATGGCATCAACTACCATTGCTATGGAGCAAAGCTCTCCTACACCAGCAGCACCAACTGCTCAAGAGAAAAAAAGAGATGAAGCTAGATCTAAAAAGTCATCCATCATTTCACCTGCTTTACAAGAACCAAAAGCAATTAACAATCAGGAGTCTGTGCTTTCCAAAACAAATACCTCATCTGAGCATACAAGCAATCAACTGACCACTCCTGAAGAACCGCTTGTAATGGAGCAGGAAGTACCTACTACTCCTTCTCACCCAGAAATGACCCAGATGGCAAAGGCCGTTGCAGCTAACGTCAACCCCTCGGTAAAAACTGCATGCCAAACATCGTCATCAGCCGACGCTCAACTCACCTTGGTCGATGATAAGCCTGAAACTGAAAACGACACGCAACCAACTGCCAAAGTAGCGCCTACTGCTCAAAAGCTAGCAACGCAACCCTCGCTCTCATCTCCGTCACAAATACCCACACTTATACCACCTACTGAAATCGCTGAAGAGGCGATAATTGAAGTAGCATCTGCAATAACTACTGCTCAGCACATGAAAGTAGTGCCTACTAAAGCATCTGACCAGAAGGCACTCGAAATAGCCTCTAAAAATAAAACTACACAGCCAGAATCTAAAACTGAACAGCTAAAGCCTAAGCGCCGTCGCAGCAGAGCCCACAACGATCCTCGCTTGAAATCTAAAGCGATGCCTACTGGCTCACAGGCGGCATCAAGTACAGTCAAAACAACGACAACAGAAGGAATATCAGAGTCATAGTGGCAGTAAAAAAACGGCTTTAGCCGTTTTTTTACTTTTGGGTAGATGTCTACTCCTATAATTTCTCATGCACATCTACCCACAATTCCAATTTATTGGTTAATAGACTAATAACGATACCTGATGTGTGACTTTTAATAATCTAGCCAGAAAGGCATGACTACCGCCTAAAATAGAAGTGCGAACCACTATCCAGACGGTATCGGTCATGCCTGTAGAAGAGTTTATCATCAATAT
>JAQYUY010000134.1 GCA_028728195.1 Endozoicomonas sp. (ex Botrylloides leachii) | reverse complement strand
CAAAATATGAGCAGAACATGATCTAAAAATTCAATTTTCTAAGCTGGTTAATACAAAAGACTGCGAAAATTTTGTCATTGAGCTTAAAAAGGAGGAGTTGATCGGATCATGCAAAGCTCTCTTAGTGCCTTTATAGCTGTCGTTTGGGTTGTTTGTGTTCGGCTTCAGATAACGATAGGTGTTAGCATGAAACATGATGGTGACTGTAGCGACTTCGTTGATTAATAGAAGTTGCTTATAATGGCGCTTAGGCAGATGTTGCTTTAGCTTTGGTTAAAAGTGGTTACAAAATATCTTTATCAGCATGATGCTACGTTAACTCTAACCAGTTTGCTGATCATATCTCGTTTAATGCCATACTGAGAAGCCAATTCCACTTATTGTTGAAATTTAGCATGGGTAAGTTTACATCCCGTGAGTCCGGTCAACTGCTTTTCATCATGCCTTAGCAGAGAATATGTTGTATTTAATTGATCAGATAAAGCTCAGCCGACGGGCTTTGGTAGCACAGTAACTGTTTAGATGTTAGATGCGGTGAGGGAATAAATAGTAGTTGAAATAAGCGGTCTCAGCATATATGATTTGTATCAGTTTTAATGTGTTCTAAGGATCAGTAATCACCAGTATTTTACTGTAAAGCAGTCGCTACCTAAGATTTGCCAGATTCTGCATTTGGTACTGAGTTTAATTAGAATATTTGTCAGTTTCCGTTGTCACAGTTATACTGAAAATGCTTTGATGCGGGGTGGAGCAGCATGGTAGCTCGTCGGGCTCATAACCCGAAGGTCGTTGGTTCAAATCCAGCCCCCGCTACCAAATAAAAACCCTTTTTATGGGTTTTTTTTATGTGGTGGTGCCATATTTAATGCAGTATAGGGTCTGTTAAAGAGATGTATACTGCGTTCAGCACAGGGCTTTGATAGCCCTTTTTTTTTTATATCAGTAGGTGTTTCAGTCGTGACAGATAAACAGTCTCAGCTAGAGGCGATGGTTGAGCCAATCGTTTTGTCGCTCGGGTATCGCCTTTGGGGTATTGAATTCTTGCTTCGAGGACGTCATTCACTGCTACGAATTTATATTGATAGTGATAATGGGGTGACGCTTGAAGACTGTGAAAAAGTTAGCCGTCAGGTGAGCAGCGTCTTTGATGTTGAGGACCCTATTACTGAAGAGTACACCTTAGAGGTATCTTCCCCTGGAATGGATCGCTGCTTGTTCAGGCTTGAGCACTATCAAGAATGGAAGGGCTCTGAGGTTAGACTTCGATTACGGACTCCTTTTGAAGGGCGCCGGAAATATCGAGGGCTGCTTAAAGGCGTCGAGAATCAATACGTTGTTATTGTGGCAGAGGGCCACGAGCTTCTGTTGCCAATAGAAAGTATCGAAAAAGCACAGGTGATACCGCAGTTTGACTAAAGTTTTTATGTTAGATGGTAAATACCTGTTTGCAGCCAGGCAAATGTTAGCATAAACATGGGCTGGTTCAACATAGACGAGGCAGAGCATGAGTAAAGAGATTCTGTTGGTCGTAGAGTCTGTATCCAATGAAAAAGGAGTGCCGCCTGAAGTTATCTTCGAGGCGATTGAGATAGCCCTGGCTACAGCGACCAAAAAACGTTACGAAAGCGAAGTTGATATCCGTGTAGCGATTGATCGAGGTGTTGGCGAATACGAAACCTTTCGTCGCTGGACGGTTGTAGCTGACGAGGACTTTGAGTTTCCCGGTATGCACCTGACGCTAGACGAAGGAAAGGAAAAACAGGCGGATATTGAAATTGGTGGCATATGGGAAGAAGTGGTTGATTCCGTTGCTTTTGGTCGTATTGCTGCTCAGACGGCAAAACAAGTGATAGTGCAAAAGGTACGTGAAGCAGAACGCTTCCAAATGGTGGAAGCATACCGTGATAAGCTCGGTGAGCTGATTTCTGGTACGGTTAAAAAGACTACCAGAGATAGCATTATTATTGACCTCGGCAATAATGCCGAAGCCGTCATGCGTAAAGACCAGATGTTGCCGCGAGAAAACTTTAGAGTGGGAACTCGTGTTCGTGCTTTGCTCCATGAGATTTCTACCGAAGGGCGTGGTCCTCAGCTAATGCTATCGCGTACTTGCCCTGAGATGCTAATTGAGCTTTTCAGGATTGAGGTCCCCGAAATTTCAGAAGAAGTTATCGAAATTAGAGGTGCTGCTCGCGACCCAGGATTGCGCGCTAAAATTGCGGTTAAAACGAATGATGGCCGTATTGACCCCGTAGGTGCCTGTGTGGGTATGCGGGGCGCTCGAGTGCAGGCGGTATCCGGAGAGCTCGCTAATGAGCGTGTAGATATCGTATTGTGGGATGAAAACCCTGTTCAATACGTAGTTAATGCTATGCAACCGGCAGAGGTTGCTTCCATTGTGGTAGACGAAGATTCAAACTCAATGGATATTGCTGTAGCAGAAGATAATTTAGCTCAAGCTATAGGTCGTAATGGTCAGAATGTCAGGTTGGCTAGTGAGCTGACTAAGTGGAATCTGAACGTTATGACTGAAAGCGATGCAGCAGAAAAACAGCAAAAAGAAACTGGCCGCTTTATTCAAAGCTTTGTTGATACGCTCGGCGTGGACGCAGTACTGTCAGAAAAGCTGGTTGAAGAAGGCTTTTCTTCCCTAGAAGAGATTGCTTATGTGCCCGTAGAAGAAATATTAGAAGTTGATGGTATTGATGAAGAGCGAGCTGTTGAATTACAAGCTCAGGCTAAAGACAAGCTATTGGCCCAAGCAATTGCTCAAGAAGAAAAGCTTGGTAGTGTCGAGCCAGCGGAAGACTTATTATCCATGGATGGCATGAATCGAGATTTGGCTTATAAACTTGCTGGCCGAGGTGTGATCACCATGGAAGATCTTGCCGAGCAGTCGATTGATGAACTGCTTGATATTGATGGTGTGGATGAAGAGCAGGCTGGCGAGTTGATTATGACCGCACGAAAACCCTGGTTCGAGAAAGCGGGTAGCTGAGCGGCCACTGAGAGGAGAAGTGTTAATGGCAGAAGTAACCGTAAAACAGCTCGCAGCAGTGGTTGGTGCTCCGGTCGAGCGATTATTAAAGCAGATGCAGGATGCGGGGTTGCCCCAGAAAAATGCATCTGAGGCCGTCAGTGATGGTGAAAAGCAACAACTGCTGGCTCACTTGAAGCGCACTCATGGTGACCACTCCGGCGGTGCTAAAGTATCCACTGATGTTGGAAAAATTACCCTTAAGAGAAAAACCGTGAGCCAGATGAAACTATCTGGCAATTCAGGCAAGAACAAAGTTGTTAACGTTGAGGTACGCAAGAAGCGGACCTACGTTAAAAAGGCTGAAGCTGGTACCGAGAAAAAACGCAGTAACAAGGATGAGCGCAGTACCGATGGCCGTTCTCGTTCTAGCGATAATCGCTCTGCTCGTGGAGATAGCGTTTCTCGCCCAGCACGCCGTGATGGTGATACGCGTTCAACGCGTCGTGACGGTGATGCGCGTCCAACTCGTCGTGATAGTGATGCTCGTCCAGCTCGTCGTGACGGTGATGCGCGTCCCGCTCGTCCTAACCGTGGAGCTGTGGCAATACTTCCGACTGATTCACCACCGCCCCCCTCTGACGATACGCGCAGAAGTCGTAATAAACGCGGTAAACAGAAAGAGCGTAGAGACTTTGAAGAACGCTCACGTCGTGACAGTGATCGTCGAGGTGGTCGCGGGGGGCGTGAGGAACGCCGCGGTGGCAGCCGTCGTCATGCTAGAACAGTAACGCCTGACTCTATGTCAGCCCATGGCTTTACCAAGCCCACAGCACCTGTTGTGCGAGAGGTGTCTATCCCTGAAATGGTTACTGTCAGCGAACTGGCTCAGAAAATGGCCATTAAAGCTGCTGACGTTATTAAAGTCATGTTTAAGATGGGATCGATGGTAACTATCAACCAAGTGATTGATCAGGATACTGCATCAATTGTGGTTGAAGAAATGGGTCATAAGTTTAAGCTCACTAAAACAGATGCTATCGAAGATAAGTTGACAGAAGATATTGCCGCTGAAGTCCAAGGTGATGAGAGTCCGCGCGCACCTGTTGTTACGGTCATGGGTCATGTTGACCACGGTAAAACCTCGTTGCTGGATTATATTCGAAAGAGCCGAATACAAGCAGGTGAAGCTGGTGGTATTACCCAGCACATTGGTGCTTATCATGTCAATACGCCACGAGGAATGGTGTCCTTTTTAGATACGCCCGGACATGCGGCATTTACCGCTATGCGTGCTCGTGGTGCTCAGGCTACTGATATTGTAATACTTGTTGTCGCCGCAGATGATGGCGTAATGCCTCAAACTGAAGAAGCAGTTCAGCATGCTAAAGCAGCAGGTGTTCCAATCGTTGTTGCTATAAATAAAATGGATAAACCAGAAGCTGACCCTGATCGTGTGAAAAATGAATTATCAGCGCGTGAGGTTATCCCTGAAGAGTGGGGTGGAGATACGCAGTTTTTGCCTGTGTCTGCTCACACAGGTGAAGGCATTGATGAGTTGCTGGAAGCTGTTTTATTACAGGCAGAAGTATTAGAACTGAAAGCTGTTGATAAAGGCCCTGCCCGTGGTGTGGTTGTTGAGTCTCGCCTTGATCGTGGGCGTGGGCCGGTAGCCACGGTGCTAGTACAGAGTGGTAATCTAAAGCAGGGTGATAATATTTTGGTTGGCCAGCAATACGGCCGTGTTCGCGCAATGCTTGATGAAAATGGTCAGTCGATTCAAGAGGCTGGTCCTTCTATTCCTGTTGAGCTTCTTGGCCTTGATGGTACACCGGACTCCGGTGATGAAATGCAAGTTGTTAAAGATGAGCGTAAAGCGCGCGAAATTGCCATGTTCCGTCAGGGTAAGTTCCGTGAAGTTAAATTGGCTCGCCAGCAGGCTGCCAAGCTGGAGAACGTCTTCTCCAGTATGGGCAGTGATGAGAAAAAAGCACTCAATATTGTATTAAAAGCAGATGTTCGAGGCTCTTTAGAAGCGCTTACGTCTTCTTTGCAAGAGCTAGGTAATGACGAAGTTGAGGTGAAGGTGATATCTGGTGGTGTTGGTGGTATCACCGAAACAGATGCTAATCTGGCATTGGCTTCTAGTGCTGTTATTATTGGTTTCAACGTTCGTGCTGATGCCTCAGCTCGGAAAGTCGTGGAAACTGAAGAGCTAGATATGCGTTACTACAGTGTAATCTACAATATTGTTGATGATGTGAAGAAAGCATTGGGTGGGATGCTGGGCTCTGATACTCGTGAAGAAATAGTAGGTGTAGCTGAAGTACGTAACGTATTCCGGTCACCTAAGTTTGGAGCAGTAGCTGGCTGCATGGTTGTTGAGGGTACTGTGTACCGCAATGATCGTATTCGGGTATTACGCGATAATGTGGTTATTTACGAAGGTGAGCTAGAATCTCTGCGTCGCTATAAAGATGACGTTAACGAAGTTCGTAACGGTATGGAGTGTGGTATTGCCGTTAAGAGTTACAATGACGTTAAGGAAGGCGATAAAATTGAGGTTTATAAGACAATTGAAGTGCAACGTACTTTATGATTGCCTTATGATTATACCCATTAGATTTCAAGATGCTATGGAGGTGGCAACTGAGCGAAGCCTCTTAGCATCTAGAAATGCTATGGGTATAGGTTATGCGTGGTTTCTTTAAACTGCCTGTTTTGATTTTTCTGCATTATATTGAGCGTAGGGTTTCCAGTTTATTTCTGGTTGTGATAGCCGTTCACTTATGATCTGCAATACATCAGCATTGAATGGCAAGCCCAGATGACTGGAGTTGACTTTTATGTTTTCTGTCAGAGGGCTTTCTTCTTCACAAGCTATGTTGGGAGGAACAACGCCGTCACTATCTGAATAAATGGAAATACAATGAACACCTTCTACGGGCTTAATAACTTGAGCCATTAACTGATCAACATTTTCTTGTCTTCCTGCCAGTCGAGTAATTATATTGTAAACTTTCCAAAGAGATGTATGTTTAGGTGATCCCCCGATGGGACTACCTAAGCAGATAACCCTCCTTACCTGCTCTGGATGGCAACGAGCGGCTTCTCTTGCTAGTAAACCCCCAAGACTCCAGCCAACCAAACTGACTTTTCGAGAAGACTCCATATAAGTATGTTTTAGCAGATCGGTTATTTTATGTAATATATCTTTTTCTCTGGTCTGCCCAAAATTAATGCCTTGATCCCATGGGCGGGCGTCGTAGCCCTGTGAAACCAGTCGTTTTCTGAGCGTTGATGTTGAACGATCGTTAGTCATAAAACCGGGAAAGACCAAAACAGAATGGCCGTCTCCATGGGGAATAGTTCCAACTTTTGATTGCCAATCACGACCTGAACGAATATCAGAAAGAGCTCTTATTAGGTCGGTTGCAATATTCATGGTTCCTAGTGTTTTATTCTTGGTCATTATCCGTCATTCCTCAAATAACGAGCCTGATATTCTCGCCTGATGGGTAGGACTTAAGTTGCTCCACAAACTTTATCTACTGTATTTATAAGACAATACGCTATTTTAGTCTCTAGGTGCAAAAATTAGCCTTGTTTTTGCTCTGTTAACTAAGCATTGTATTAAAAGCTTTGATAGACTCTGAATCATTACTTGCTGACCACTAAATGCTGTTGTAACTCCGTGAAAAAGATCCGAATCGCTACCCGAAAAAGCACTCTAGCCCTCTGGCAGGCTAACTATGTTAAACGCAAACTTGAACAACACTACTGTGATATTCAGGTTGAGCTGGTCAAGATAACTAGCAAAGGCGATAGAATCTTAGATGCACCGCTGGCAAAAATAGGCGGCAAAGGGCTTTTTGTGAAAGAGCTTGAGAATGCATTATTAGAAGATCGAGCCGATATTGCTGTTCACTCCATGAAAGATGTACCCATGGATTTTCCTGATGGCTTGATACTTGGCGCTATTTGCCAACGCGAAGATCCGTGTGATGCTTTTGTATCTAACGATTACAGTACGATTTATCAGCTTCCAAAAGGCGCTGTTGTGGGCACTTCAAGCCTGAGAAGACAGTGTCAGATACTCGCTTTGCGACCGGATCTAAATGTTCACTTTCTTCGCGGTAATGTTAACACCCGTCTTGAGAAGTTGGATTCAGGTCGATACGACGCCATTATTTTAGCTGTAGCAGGTTTAGTTAGGTTGGGCATGGGAAAACGTGTCCGCTCGCAGCTAACCATTGAGGAAAGTCTGCCTGCTGCTGGTCAGGGGGCAGTAGGCATTGAAGTTAGGCGTAATGACGCAGTAGTATTAGAGCTATTGGCTCCTTTACATCATCAGTCAACAGCGCTGTGTGTAGGTGCTGAGCGCGCAATGAACAAACATCTGCAAGGTGGCTGCCAAGTGCCTATTGCAGGTTTTGCCGAACTTAGAGGTAGCAATATTCATCTTCGTGGCTTAGTTGGTGAACCTGATGGTAGCCATATCATTAGCGCTGAAGCTATTTCCCCTAAAGAAGAAAATACCTCTATAGGAATGAAGGTAGCGCAATCTTTGTTAAAGCAAGGGGCTAACACGATTCTAGCTAAACTCACAACGTGATAGGTGGTGATATCTGTATCGTTTCCCCAATATTTTTTCTTTAAATGTGTGCATGCATCGCTTTTCAGTATGTTATTTTGCTACGCTATTATTTAGCTCTATGATTAGCGTTTTGTAAGTGCATTGCTGATAGCTCTTTACCATGTCATGATAGATACATTTACATCAATTCATGCCACTATGTTTTTGAAGTCAGTCAGAGTGCTGGTCACCCGCCCAAAAAATCAGGCAAAATCATTGGCCAAGGCCATTGAAAGTCGGCTAGGCAACGTTTGGGTTTTACCTATGTTGGTGATTGCACCGCTTAGCGAATCTCAGCAAATGAGAAACCTTCTGCTTAATCTGGATCAGTTTGATAAAATTATTGTCACTAGCCAAAATGCAGCGCGTTATGGCCTGGCGCTTGTTGATCAGTACTGGCCTCAACTGCCTGTTGGTATTGACTGGTATGCGATAGGTTCTCAGACAGCAACAACCATGTCCCATTATAGTATTACCGGAAAGACGCCTGCAGTAGGTTTGGACAGCGAAGCATTACTTGATTTGGCTGACTTGGGTGATGTAAAAAAACAAAAGGTTCTGATCATTAAAGGTAAAGGTGGACGTACTCTTATTTCAGATACTTTGAAAGCTAGAGGGGCTATTGTAGAACAGTTGCTTACCTATGAAAGGCAATTACCAGACTATAATACAACTAACCCTCTTCCGAGCATGCTGAGAGAGAATAGAATTAATACTATTCTTTGTACCAGTGCAGAAACAGTGACTAATTTGTTGCATTTCTTGCCTAAGAGCCAAATACCTCATTTATTTTTGATCCTACCTAGTCAAAGGGTAGCCAGCACTTTTTCAGCACTGCCATTTAGACAGATCATCGTATCAGAAGGCGCTAGCAATGAAGCATTGCTAGCATCATTGGATATTTTACAGGAGCAATTGGCAAGGCTGGATCAGATAAATAAACACAGTGAAGAATTATCGTGAGTAATACGACCCATAACAGTGCTGACCCCACATCAGAGCTCAGCAAATCTAACAAACAGTCTGAAAAACAAATGACTAGTACGGCTACTCGTTCGGTTAAGCCTATTGCAATAATAGCGTTGGCGTTATCCTTAACTGCTCTTGGTGGCGTTGGTTATGAGCGGTGGCGCAGCATAATGCTAGAACAGCAGCTAGAACAGCAGATAGCTACGACAGAACCTCTTTTACAAAAGCTCAACAGCGAGTTGCTACTCCAGTCAAATCAACTATCATCAACCAAAGCTAAGCTAGAGGCTCTCCAAAAGCAAACCCGCATGCTTGATCAACGTAGCGAGCGGCTATTAATTGATACAAGCGCCTTATCGGGGAAGGTCCGCGCATTGGAAGGCTCTGCCAGAACAGATGCTCGTATAGTTGAAGTAGAGTACCTATTAAGACAGGCTAACCAGCAGATGCTCATGGCTTCAGATATTAAAGGCGCTAAGCAATTACTTAATAGCGCTGATACAATCCTACAAAGCCTTGATGATTATGATTTGCTTACAGTAAGAGAAGCGCTAGCAAAAGATATCACAGCGCTCAATGCGGTGCCCGTATTTGATTTGGAGGGTATTTATTCTCAACTACAAGCAGTCAGTGGGTATATTAAATCACTGCCTTTACTACAAGATAAACAGTTTACATCCAATGATTCTGCCAATAAAAGCGATGCTCAGAATACGAGTGACAACAGTTGGAAATCCAAGGTTAGCGCGATTTTTCATGACGTCTGGCAGAGCTTTGCCAGTCTTTTTCGTTTTTCGGCACACAGTGATAAAGCATTCAAAACGCTGTTAACCTCTGAGCAGGAAGCACTGGTTCGTCAAAATCTGTACGTATTGATAGAGCAAGCTAAATTAGCATTGCTTGCACGCCAGCCAGCTATTTACAAAAATAGCCTCATTGAGGCTAACCAATGGCTAGAGAAGTACTTTTCGCCTAATATTGATGGAGTCGATGCCATTAGCCAAGAGCTGCTAAGGTTAGCTGCTGTAGACGTTAGACCAAAGCGACTAACCGTCAACCTTGCCTTGAATGCGCTCAAACAGTATCGCTTAAAAATGTCACAGGTTAAGCCTAAGCCTAAGCCTGAACCCGTTAATAAAAGGCATTCTGAAAAGTTACCCTTTGGTCAAGAAAGTCACTCAACGTTTTCTCCTCCTCTTGATGTCTCTACCAGCACAAAAAGTGCTATAGAGGAGGCACAATAATGAAAAAATTTTTCATTTTTTTACTCGTGCTAGCTAGTGTCTTTTTGCTAGCTAATGCAATGGTTGATGATCGTGGCTACGTGCTGATTGCCTATGATGGCATGAGTTTTGAGAGCAGCTTATGGGGGTTTTTACTTTTAGTAGTGATTAGCATAGCGTTAACATATAGCGTGACCCTATTATTTAGAATATTTGGGCGGGCAAGCTCTATCATTTACCCTGTAACACCCACAGCTCGTATAAAGCGCGCGCGTCGTTTCTCGCAGAAAGGACTGTCTGAATTTACCAATGGTAATTGGAAGAAAGCTGAGAAACTGTTAGCGCAGGCAGCAGAAAATGGTGAATCTCCCTTAATTAATTATCTGACGGCTGCTAGAGCAGCTCATGAAAGTGGTAATGATGAAGCGAGCACCGAATATCTGCGCCATGCCGATGAACAGGCACCAGGAGCAGAGATAGCGGTTGGTATTACTCAAGCGCAATTACAGCTTTCTGGTGGTCAGCTTGAACAAGCCTTGGCAACGCTGACGAATCTTCACAAAAAAAAACCTCACCATACTTATATTCTGAAGCTACTTAAAAAGGTTTATGTCCGACTCAATGACTGGCAATCTGTTGCTAAATTATTACCTCAATTAAAAAAATACAAGGTCATTGATGAGATAAAATACCGGCGCCTAGAAAAACAAGTATTTGAAACATTGTTTGAACAAGCCTACCGGCAGGGAAAGTCTCAAAGCACTTTCGAAAAGAAGGTGCAGCCTGCTAGTAAAATATGGAATAGCTTGAGTTATCAGCAGCGAAGGAATACTTTGATGCTTTTTCGCTATACACAAACATTAGTTAAACTGGGCGCAGAAAAAAAAGCTGAACGGTTGCTTCGGGAAAACCTAAAGAAGCATTACAGTAACGAATTAATTCGTTTATATGGACAAATCAAAGGAAAGGATATTAATAAGCAGTTACTAACTGCTGAAGCTTTGCTGACTCAGCGCACAAATGATCCTGAATTATTATTGACGCTGGGCCGCTTAGCGATACGTAACAAACTATGGGGAAAAGCCAAAGAATACTTTGAAGCTAGCTTGAGACTAAGGAAATGTATTGATGTTTATAATGAATTAGGTAGACTGCTGGCACATTTGGATCATCATGAGCAAAGTTCACGTTATTTCCGTGAAGGATTAAATCAAGCGACGGGCGCGCTTGTACCGCTTCCTATTGAAAACAGCTAAGAGGCAGTATGACAACAAACAACTACCTGATTTTCGGGGCAGGCTCTGGAGGTTTAGCTGTCGGTTTCGGTGCGTTTGGTGCTCATGCCTTAAAGCACATGCTCTCAGCACAGTTGTTGGATGTATACCATGTAGCGACTAACTATCAAATGTATCATAGTTTAGCATTGATATTGGTTGCAGTATTACTTTCGCAACACACTAGCGCTAAGGCGCTAAAGTGGAGCGCTCGTTTTTTTCTCTTAGGCATTATTTTGTTTTCCGGAAGCTTATATCTACTTGCTCTAACCGGAGTGCGTTGGCTGGGCATAATAACACCCATTGGTGGTGTTTCCTTTATATTGGGCTGGTTAATGCTGACTTACTTTGCAATTAGCTATTCAGATAGCCAATCGGTAAATCAATGAATGATATTGTGGATAATCACTACAAAATAAAAAGTTTCGTTTTAAGACAAGGTCGCATGACCAAAGGTCAACAGCGTGGCTGGGATGAATGCTGGGATAAGTGGGGGCTGACGTTAGAAGCGGGTAGGCTGGATATGGTGAATACCTTTAAACGCAGCGCACCGGTTGTTTTGGAGATTGGCTATGGTATGGGGCTGTCTTTAATAGAAATGGCTAAGGCTGAACCTGCGTATGATTTTATCGGCATTGAAGTTCATCGACCTGGTGTTGGTAGTTTATTAAATGAGGCCAATACGGCTGAAGTGACTAATATCCGAACCTATAATAATGATGCTGTGGACGTATTAAGCCAATGTATCCCAGACAACAGCCTGACACGGATACAGATTTACTTTCCTGACCCTTGGCATAAAAAACGTCATAATAAACGTCGCCTTATTCAGCCTGATTTCATTACTACTTTAAGGCCAAAGCTGGTTCCTAGTGGAGTCATTCATTTAGCTACTGACTGGGAGCATTACGCTGATCAAATGATGAAAGTGATGTCTGTGGCAGAAGGGTTTAATAACCTTGCAGGTGAATACACTTTTTCTGAGCGCCCAACATACCGCCCCTTAACCAAGTTTGAAAAGAGAGGGCAGCATTTAGGGCATGGCGTTTGGGACTTATTATTTGAAAAAATAGCATATTAATTTAATGCAGAATAATGCTGATATGCAGCACTTTTTTTGCAAATGCACACGTCAATAACAAGATACACCTGATAATCTTAATATGGTTAAAGGGTAATCTATTCTGAGTCTTTTTTATTATCTTTTTGGTCTTTGTAGGGAATGAGTTTGTTTGCTAATAAAATTAGCACCAATACGGGTACACCTAATAAGGATGTCATTATAAAAAATTGGCTATAGCCAACACTATCTACCACAATTCCAGAAAATCCAGCTATAAATTTAGGGAAAAGTACCATCATTGAGCTGAATAAAGCGTACTGTGTAGCCGAGTAGCTTATATTGGTCAAGCTGGAGAGCCAGGCAATAAAGGCAGCTGTAGCGATGCCACTAGCGAGATTATCCATGGATATTACCGCAGTTAACCAGAAAATATTGTGACCTGCATGCGCCATGGCAGCAAATAGAAGATTAGTCAGTGAACTTAATAATCCGCCAATAAATAATATGCGCATGACGCCAAAGCGCACTGTCATTAAACCGCCTATACTTGCACCAGTAAGTGTCATAATCACACCATAGATTTTAGATACGGCGGCAACTTCCTCTTTGGTAAAACCAAGATCGACATAAAATGGGTTTGCCATTATACCAAGGACGATATCAGATATTCGGTATGTACTAATCAAGGCAAGAATTAATACAGCATGCCAGCGATAGCGAACAATAAAATCAGCAAAAGGGCATACCACAGTGCTGTAAAACCAGCCAAAAAATTTTATTAAAGGCGTTGGTAAGTGAGCATGCTGATCCATCCAATCTATAGCTCGCTGCTCAAGTTGTGTAAATTGCTCAGGGGCTTTTGGTTCAGCAATAAGTAAGGTAGTTAAAAGTCCTACTCCCATTAAACCAGCCATGCAGATATAGGAAACCATCCACGCATAAGGGACGTAGCCTATTGTGCTGCCTGCAACAAAGCCAGCAATGGCAAGCGTACCTGCTCCAGCAATAATCATCGCTATGCGATAGCCCATCATATAGGTTGCAGCTAATGCTGCTTGTAATTTACCTTCTGCTGCATCAATTCTATAGGCATCAATAACAATATCTTGAGTTGCGGAAAAAAAAGCCACCATAATCGCTAGCAGGGCCATTCTTTCAAGGTTATTAGATGGATCAGTAAACGCGATGCCTAATAAGCCTGCCATAACACCCAGTTGGCTTATTAGCAACCATGAGCGACGTCGGCCTAGTAGTGATGTAACTATGGGTATAGGTAATTTATCGACTAAAGGCGACCATAGCCATTTAATGCTATAGGCAAGACCAATCCAGCTAAAAAAACCTATTGTTGCCCTACTGACCTCAGCCTCTCTTAGCCAGAAAGAAAGGCTGGAAAATAATAACATCAACGGCAGGCCTGATGAAAAACCTAGGAAAAAGAGCGTAACCGCTTTAGGGTGCCGGTAAACATGAATAGCCTGCCACCACTTGTGCACTTTTTTTATAGTCATAGAAATTTACTGCATTATTTATAATGTAAATTATTAATGAGTGTTCGATGATGTATGAGCGAGTGCTAGCGTTATTTTATTACGCCAATTTTCTCTACTATCTTCATCGGGTAGTTTATTTAATGTGTCTTGACAGATATAAATCATTGCCTGAAGAATGCTTTCCTTAGGATAGTCAAGATTTTCTAGCTGGCGAATGACTTCTATTGCTAGGGTTATGTCTTCAGGTCTATTATCCATGCTGTTATTCCCCATTCCAGCGGTAATGTTTAAGATCTAGCTTTCCTGAAAGCAGAATAACTCCTTCTGCTTCTAGCCTATCTTTTTGTTTTTGATACCGTAACGTATCTTCTGGAAAAGAAAGCTGGCCTTTATGGTTAATGACTCTATGCCAGGGCAAGTTAGTATTTATTGGTAATTGTTTTAATATGTTACCAACAACACGGGCAGCTTGTTTTGCACCTGCCATTTCAGCTAGTTGGCCATAGGTTATCACTTTGCCTTTAGGTACTTGGCTAAGAATATACCATATGCGCTTTGGGTCGATATCAGATGACAACCTGATGCTCCAGTAAAAAGTTTAAATCATCCGAGCATACTGTACGTTCAAAAGAACGTCACCTATTACAGCAGACCTGAGTTGGATATAACAGCTATTAAGCGATTTCAACCAGACTTGAATATTAGTTAACTATTAACTGCTCTATTTGAGAGGTCGTGCATAAACAATTAGCTCTTTTTGTTTTCTACAAACGACCACTGTTTGTCCATTTTACAAATCAACTTAACATCAGCCTACTTACTATTAACAATAATGAATACCTAGTATGATTCATGACCTTTTAGGGTGCAGCTTTTTAGGGTGAAGCTTTTTATTAGCAGAACAAGGTTTACGTAACCCTACAATAATAGGCTGCCGTGTATCGACATACTTTATGAATGCAGCTATTTCTATATCGACTTCCCAGCCGTGGTATGGGTCTCGAACCCTTACTGTTTCAGGTGTGATAGCATCAATAATCATAGGTCCGTGATAGACACTGGCGATGACAGAGCCATGTTTCTTTATGTCCTCGGAAAGCCTAGAAAGAAAGTCTAGTGTCTTTTTCATTGTGTTTTGTTTAATTGTTTTAGCACCTAGGTCTTCAATCATTACATCTAATACATCATTAAGTCCTTTTGTTTTGATGTGGTTTTCAAGGTTACTAGCTGAGCCATGACGCTGTAATCTTCGATCTAATTTTTGAAGTATAGAAGTCTTAGAGGGCCATCGCTGCTGAGTAAGCATAAACTTTTCTTGTTTCAGTGCATTTATTACATTCTCCATAGATTTATGTCTGTAATGTTCCAACCTTATCGGATATTCAGGATATTGAGGTTCACAAGCCACCCGTAACGGTTTAATATCAAGTCCATTTTCATGGAGTATCATGTTCAGAATGGCGTCATAAGCCCCATGCTCTGAAGCTTGGCTGATAATAGGACGGTTGTTGGCTGTGTATGTCACAAGAGTATTCTTAACCTCTTCTTTCCTTAAAGGTTGATGAACCTTTACAGTATCATCATCGCTGATAATAGGACGGTTGTTGGTTGTGTACGTCACAAGAGTATTCTTAAGCTCTTCTGTCCTTACAGGTTGATGAACCTTTACAATATCATCATCCTCAAAGATACATCGATACGGTATTAGTCGATCAAAAGATATCCAGCTTAATTCAGGGAATATAGACGTGACTAGTTGTTCAATTGGGGCTTTTAAGCCATAGTTAGTGTCGGGTAGGTCTGCTAATCTTGCTTGGCGACGAAAAGCTACTAATTTTTCATAGAGCTTATCAATAAGCGACCTGTTATAAGGGATGAATTGGATGAGGTCAGTGGCATGTTTTTTTGGGTAATTTCTTGGAAGTCTTGAGTCAGGAATACCTGCTAGCTTAATAATCTCTTGATATAACTCCTCGCGAGTGATAACTCCTTTATTAGTCGCCTTTGAGGCTCTAGCTTTAATTGAGATTTCTGGCTTCTGGGAAGATGAGCATGGGTATTCAGTATCTGTATGGCTAGTAGCACCATGCATTTTCTTTTCCGTCTCTTGGCGAGCAATTTTCTGAAGATTTTTAGGCCTTGCACCTTTATTTAGACTGGGGGTGGCTGGGGGCGTAGTAGACAGATTATTGATCATAGCTTTATATCCTCACATTATTAGTTGTTCTTATCTTAATTTTTTAACGCCGCAGTCAGCATGCAGGTTGAATATACGGTTTAGACCTCATCTCCCTATAAAAAAATCCTTTAGCTTGTTAGTGAGGCTAACATTATGGTTAATACCATTTAGCCTTATATAACTCATTTGATTTCGTTAATGGTCATAAGGGCAATATCGCGGCGATGTGTCACAATAGTATGTAGCGTAAGGATTTTATTTAACTACGGCTATAATGCCTCTGAATAAAACGTTAGAAGTTAGGTTATTTAAAATAAGCAAAACCATTCGATTTTATTTGATTGGCTGCCTATAATAGCCCAGCTATATAAACCCCGATCTAAGGTACTTCCGTGAATCAAAATGAGCTTAAAAAGGCGACTGCAGAAGCCGCTCTGGCAAGAATTGTTCCTCAGTTAGAAAAAAATATGGTAATCGGTATTGGAACAGGTTCTACAGCCAACTTTTTTATTGACGCTCTTGCTGCGTATAAGAATGATTTTGATGGTTGTGTAGCCAGTTCTGAGGCGTCGGCAAACCGCCTGAAAAAGCATGGATTACCTGTATACAACTTAAACTCAGTTAATAGATTACAGTTTTATATTGATGGTGCAGATGAAGCAAATGAGCATTTGCAGCTGATTAAGGGCGGCGGGGCTGCCCTCACACGAGAAAAAATTGTAGCGGCAGTTGCTGAAGAGTTTATTTGTATTGTGGATGAGAGCAAATCTGTGCCTGTTTTGGGCCGGTTTCCTTTACCGGTTGAAGTCATTCCTATGGCGAGAAGCCATGTTGCCAGAGAACTCGTTAAAATTGGAGGCGATCCAGCCTATCGTGAAGGCATAGTAACTGATAATGGTAATTATATTCTTGATGTATGGAATATGAGCATTGTTGATCCGATAGCGTTAGAAACAAAGATAAATCAGATCACGGGTGTTGTAGCTAATGGTATTTTTGCCTTACGCCCAGCAGATGTCATGCTATTGGGTACGAAAGAGGGGGTAAAAATTATTAAGCCTGACTGACATAGTATATCCATAGCTATTTCAACTGATTGATTTATTAGTATTTTCCAGCATCTTCTTTAAACAATTAAGATGTTACTGAACAAAAACCTGTTCGATAAAATACCGGTCATTTCTTGGATATTATATTACCGAGCAGGATTAATAATAATTTCCAGATATTAAAGCCAGTATTTTGAGTTGACTAAGAAAAGCCCAAGCGCTCGTAACCAGAGAGTAGATAGGCCCAGCGAAGAAAGACCATATAGTCACATATTGAAAGGTAAGAGCATAAAAAAAATGCCCGATTTTTCCTGATTTCCTCATTGAACACATGAGATAATAATCAAGGTTAATGTACTCATTGCTGTTAGCAGTGTTCCAAATGAAAAAATCAGAGCGAATGATTCAGTTATTGTAAGCTTATCTTTATGATTGATATCCATAGAAAAACTCCTTGATAATTAAAGCTAGGAGTATCTTAACTAGTATTATTAATTTTCACATTTAGACAAAAGTCGCAGTAAAAAAACGTAAAATTATGAAATAAGACTAAGTTGATAAGATTTTATCTTAATCGATGAATTATTATAATATTCACTAAATATTTCATTAGAGGGTACGATGGGTAATAGATAAATCCAGCATTTATATTAAAATGCGGGCTGAGGGATAATAAATATTATGGATAATGGTGTGTTAAATTCGCCTAAAAAAAAATGGCGTAATAAGCTATCAACAACGTTATTTTTTTGGTTTATGTTGCTATCGTTAGGGCCTGTAATAGTAATAGGTACGTTTGAATATCAAACAGGCAAGAAGAATATTATTGATGGCCATTATAAAACATTGTCAACAACTAATTTATTATTTAGTGAACAGTTAAATGATTTCTTTGATTCATTGGTAACTAATCTATTTATTAAATCTTGGACTGCACAGGAGTTTATTGAAAGTTTAGTAAGATCGCTCAATGATGGAGAGTTAAAAGTAGAAGAGTACATTAAAACAAAAGAGTATAAGTTGATTGTAGATAAATACACTGATGAGTTTATTGATTTTGTTGATAATAATGGGTTTTCTAATTTAATTATTGGAGATGATCAAGGAAATATTTTATATACAGCTAATCAAAGTAATCATATTGGTAAAAACTTATTTACTGGTTCGTTGAAGATAACAGAACTGTCAAAGTCTGCTAAAGTCAGTATGGCTAATTACAAGCCTTCTTATGCAGCTATTGATAGCTACATGAAAGCAGATAACGAGTCAGTTAGTTTTTTTATCATGCCCCTTATTAATGATTATGATGTTGTTTCAGGTTTTATAGCAGTCCAAATTTTTGCTAATAAAATACAAGAGCTGTTTCTTAGGCAAGGAGAGATACTGGGAAATAGTGCAAACTCTTACTTAATTAACCTTGATGGCAAGATTGTTTTTGGAACCACTTATTCTCCTGAGCTAAATCTTGTTGTTGATAGAGATAATCCATTATTTAAATTATGGTTGTCCAACGTTGACCCTGTGACTGGAAATTATATTAAAAATAATAATAAAAGTGCTACCGAAAATAAAGATATAACTTTGGAAGAAAATAATAATAAAAATAAATTAACTCAAATTTATTCTAATGTTAGAAACTATAAAAATCTGGATGTTCAGGATGTCATGGGTATTTATTACCCCGTGAGTGTTGGTGCGACGCCGATGGCTATGATTTCAGAAGTAGCTCATGATCAGGCATTTAGCTCTTTGTATGAGTTTAGAAACCGTTTGTTATGGATGTCAGGCACTATTTTGCTAACAGTTATTCTATTTGCCATATTAATTACCCGTAAATTAGTAAAGCCTATTAATACCATAACATCTTGGGTCAAGCGTGTTTCATCGGGTGACTATATTAAAGGAAATATTTTGAAAGGAAGCAATGAAATTATTGAGCTCAGCAATAATTTCATTGGTATGACTGAGACGCTTCGAAGCATCAGTAATGAAAATGAGCAGCGTAGTTGGATGCAAGAAGGTTTGGCAGGCTTAAATGACAGCCTAAGAGGTGATATAGGCATGTCAGATTTGTGTCGCCGTGTTGTGACGTATCTTTGTCGTTATCTTGACTTTCATTCAGGGGGAATGTATGTGCTCAGTGATGATAAAACACTGTATTTAATGGGGGACTATGCATGGCATAAAAATAAAAGGAATGATACAAAATTTCAGCTAGGTGAAGGTCTTGTAGGTCAAGCAGCACTTGAAAAAGAAATTATGGAAATATTAGATGTGCCATCTGATTATTTCTTTATTGAATCTGGCCTTGGTAGATCAATTCCAGAAACTATTTTGATTGTTCCATTTTTATATGAAAATGAAGTTAAAGGTGTTTTTGAGTTTGGTATTTTACGTGCACCAGATAAACAAAAAATTAAATTCATCAAACTTTGTATTGAAAATGTAGCTATAGCTATTAACTCTGTGCAATATAGAAGCCGTGTAGATCACCTTCTTGATAAAACAACAAAACAGTCTGAAATATTAAAAGAACAACAGGAAGAGCTAAAGTCAGTTAATGAAGAGTTAGAAAAAAGAGCAACCATTCTAGAAGCTTCCGAAGAAGAGCTAAAAGCTCAGAGTGAAGAATTGCAAAGCTCTAATGCTGAGCTTGAAGAAAAAAGTGAACAATTATTTCAGCAAAAAGAACAGATAGAACAAAAAAATCGTGATATTGAATTATCGAAAAAAGAAGTTGAAGAGAAAGCAAAGCAGATAGAACAAAGCAGCAAATATAAGTCAGAATTTTTAGCTAATATGTCACATGAGCTTAGGACACCATTAAATTCATTATTACTTCTATCGCAAATGCTTGCAGAAAATGATGAGGGTAACCTGACTGAAGATCAGATTGAATCGGCTAAGGTGATTTATAATGGCGGTAAAGAACTACTAGAATTGATAAACGATATTCTTGATCTGTCGAAGGTAGAAGCAGGAAAAATGTCTATTACTCTTGAAGCTGTTGATCTTCAGGATTTATGCATTGGTATTGATAAGCTATTACGACCTTTGGCAGAAAATAAAGGGTTAGAGTTTGACGTATCAATTAAACCAGATACAACTAAAGTAATTCTTTCCGATAGCCAGCGCTTACTTCAGATAATTAAAAACTTCCTATCTAATGCTTTTAAATTTACAGAAAAAGGGGGGGTTTATGTAACAGTTTCTCGGGTAGTAAGAAAAGAACTGTATAATAAAAACAGTTACATTAATTTCTCTGTAAAAGATACTGGCATAGGTATACCCAAAGATAAGCAAGCAGCTATTTTTGAAGCATTCCAGCAGGCTGATGGCTCTACTAGCAGGAAATATGGTGGTACGGGGTTAGGCTTGGCGATATCTAAAGAGTTTGCCAGTTTGCTCGGTGGATTTATTGAAGTTGAAAGTACTGAGAATGAAGGCACAACTTTTTCCGTTCTGCTGCCAGATAATCCTGTGTGTTCATTAGGTGATGAGCAAGTCTATGCAGACACTTATTTATCAGAAAAGCTAGAAACTGAATCAGAAACAACAGATAAAAGCTCACTTCCCAGCGAACCTTTTGAGAAAGAGTCAGAGGAGCACATAGCAAAAGAAACATTGGTGCTACCTGATATCAAGCCTGGCCAGCCAAGTTTATTGCTTATTGAAGATGACCCTAATTTTATAAATATTTTAGGCCGGATAGCAGAGAAATATAAATTTCAGTACTTTCATACTGCTATGGGAAAGCAAGGTATCACTCTAGCTAAAAAAATTAAACCAGATGCCATTATTCTTGATTTAGGGTTGCCCGATATGGATGGGCAGGCTGTATTGAATCAACTCAAGAGCGATAAGCTTACCAAGCACATTCCGGTGCATATCATTTCAGGTCGAGATCCTGGCCAAGAAACGGTGGAAGGAATTATTGGGTATCTGGTGAAGCCGGTATCCATTACGAGTCTTGATAAGGTATTTCTTACTTTGGAAAATGTTATCAGAAGTGATATTCAAGACGTTTTAGTATTAGATGAAGATGAAGCTGAAAGAAAAAATATTTGTAGTATCTTAGCCAAAAAAGCTATTGAATACGCTGAAGTAAGCGATACAAAAAGCGCAGAAAAAATGCTTCACGAAAAAAAATGGCAATGTCTTGTAATGGACTATGAGCTTAAAGGTAGCTCTGGCATTGAGTTTTTGAAAAAAATGCGTGCTTCTCTTGGAGATGCGATGCCTGCAGTGATTATCCATACTGCGCGCACCTTAACTGAAAAGGAATATCAAGCATTACAGCAGTATACAAATACCATGGTTGTTAAAGGGAGAAATTCCGGTAGCAGAGTAAAAGATGAAGTGAGCCTTTTTCTACACTCAGTACAAAAGCCGACCCATCTAGAGCAGACATCAAATACTCAGGTACTTGGTAATGAGGAAAAATTACTTGAAAACAAAAAGCTACTTTTAGTGGATGATGATCTTCGGAATACATTTGCGCTATCTAAAGTGCTACAGGGCATGGGGATGGATATTGTAATTGCTGATAATGGCAAAGTTGCACTTGATAAGCTCGACAGTGAAGACGGTATTGAGCTAGTGCTAATGGATATTATGATGCCGGTTATGGATGGTTATGAAACCATGCAAGAGATAAGAAAAACTAGAGCGCATAGTGAGTTGCCAATTATCGCATTGACAGCAAAGGCTATGAGGGAAGATAGAGAAAAATGTATTGATGCAGGGGCAAATGATTATATGACTAAGCCCATTGACATGGAAAAACTGGTGGCCATGTTGAAAGTTTGGTTATTAAAATGACAAATTTTGACAAAGAGCAATTAGAGTTGTCATTACTGTTAATGGCTGCTGAGAACTGTTATGGCTATGATTTTCATAACTATGCAAAAGCCTCTTTGTTACGCCGAGTTAAGAAATACTTGGATTTAAGCACTAAAGAGCATATTAGCGATTTAATTCCACTGTTTATCCATGACAAAAAAAATTTCTCTGAGTTTGTTCAGCAGTTATCTGTTTCTGTTACTGAAATGTTTCGAGATCCAGACTTCTTTAGTGCTATTCGATCTCAAGTATTGCCTTTATTAAAAACCTACCCCTTTATAAAAATATGGCATGCAGGCTGTGCAACAGGAGAAGAAGTTTACTCTATGGCAATTATTTTGGAAGAAGCGGGTTTATTAGATAGGTGTCAGATTTATGCAACAGACTTTAATGAATTTTCATTAAATACTGCCCGCAAAGCAATTTACCCATCTAAAAATATTCCCTTATATGAAGAGAACTATAAGTTAAGTGGTGGTATAGGAGAGCTGTCTGACTACTATCATAAGATGTATGAATCAATAAAATTTAATGATCGCTTATCGGAAAGAATAACATTTGCTAATCACAATCTTGTCGCAGACGGCATTTTTGGTGAAATGAATATTATTTTTTGTAGAAATGTATTGATTTATTTTAATCAAACTTTGCAAGATCAGGTATTGCATATGTTTTTTGACAGTCTTTGCCCTTTTGGCATCTTGTGTATAGGAAAAAGAGAAAACTTACAGTTTAGTCGTGTATCTAATAGCTTTGAACAGGTTAACCGGAAGCAGCGAATATATAAGAAAAAGTGTTGAAGCAAGTCTGAAAACTTATAAAGTAGCGGTAAGTTAGAATAAATAGAGGGAACGTCATGGATGAGGCGGGTAAAGCCAAAATTTTAGTGGTCGATGACCGACCAGAAAATTTATTGGCTATGGATAAACTATTAAAGCCTCTTGGTGCAAATATTCATAAGGCAAGCTCAGGTGAGGAGGCGCTATCAGAAGTACTGAGTCATCGTTTTGCCGTTATTTTGTTGGATGTGCAAATGCCTGGTATGGATGGGTTTGAAGTTGCTACATTGTTACACAGTAATAAGCAAACAGAAAGCATACCTATTATTTTTGTTACTGCTATTAATAAAGATCAGAGTTATATTAGTAAAGGGTATCAAGCGGGAGCAGTTGATTACCTACCCAAACCTATTAATCCTGATGTTTTGATTGGTAAGGTTAAAGTTTTTTTAATATTAGAAGAGCAGCGACAAGCGTTAGAAGAGGTTTCTAAAGAATTGCGCTGGATTAGTAAAAAGAATCAGCTGCTACTTGACTGTGTTGATGAAGGCATTGTTGGCTTGGATGCTGAAGGACACATTACCTTTACTAACCCCGTTGCCAGTCAATATCTTGATGGAGGCGAAGGTAATTTATTAGGAGAGCATATTAGTCAGTTTTTATTTGAAGGAGATAAAACGACAGTATTAGATGCTTGGAATACATCTGAACTAAAAGAAGGCTGTATGATTAAAGGTAATACTATTCGTCAGTCTCATATTATCTATCGTAAAAATAAGGGGCGCTTCCCTTCAGAGTACAGTCTTGCCGCATTATTAGATGATCGGCAGAAAGTCAGTGGAGCTGTTTTATTATTCAGAGATATTACTACTCGGAAAAAGCTGGAAGATGAGCTAATACGAATGGCAAAGTATGATAGCCTTACGGGTCTAGCTAATAGAGTTCTTTTTCGAGAGTTTATCTTAGCTTCAATGGCGCGAAGTCATAGGAGAAAAAAACATACAGTGGTTATGTTTCTTGATCTTGACCACTTTAAAGCGATAAATGATACGTTAGGGCATGATGTGGGTGACCAATTGCTTATTAGTGTAGCAAAACGGTTACAAACCTGTGTTAGGGATGGAGATATGATTGCCCGTCTTGGTGGAGATGAATTTGCTGTAATACTTGATGATGTGGCCGAACGCAGAGATGCAACTATTGTTGCCGAAAAAATTGTTAAGGCCATTAAAGCCCCTTACAAATTAGCAGGTGAAGACCATTTTGTGGGTGCTAGTATTGGGATTGCATCATACCCTGAAATTGGGCCTGAAGCGGATGATGTTATTAGAGCAGCTGATCAGGCGATGTATGTTGTTAAAAAAGAAGGGCGTGATGGCTACCGGTTTTTTTCAGATATTAAAGCAGCTGAAAATGACTGATCGTTGTAAATCCTTGCAATAACCCTACTATTACCGGCCATTCCGTCTTTTCTGGAGTCCAGTCGCCCATGCTCATTGCAGTAGTTGAAAAATACAATGGATATTAAGTAATGAACAGTTATTTTTAAAGAAAAAAATATTCACCCAGCTAGTTGGCCATACACCATTTTTTAAGCTGGATGAAAGCTGAATTATTTTTAGAGAGCACTTTATCTGAGGGATGCTAGTCTATTTCCACACATCTTTATCAATGCTCTGATCAAGAAATGGAAATTTCTTACGGCTGAATATTGGCTGAGCAATACCTTGCTTAAGTTGATCGTCGTAGTCTTTCAGAACAATGAATACGATTTTTGATAGAGCTAAAATAGCTGTAAGGTTAATGAAAGTCATCATTCCCATAGATAAATCAGCAAATGCCCATACGGTAGTAAGGTTACTCTCAGCTCCCCAAAAAATCATACCTAGTACTAGCAAGCGGAAAACAGATACTAGTTTTTTATTGTCAGAAATAAAACGAAGACTAGACTCACCGTAGTAGTAATTAGCAATGATAGAAGTAAAAGCAAATAGCAAAATAGCTAGCGCAACCAAATGCTCTCCCCATACACCCACCTCGCTAGTCATAGCAGCTTGAGTGAGTTGTACTCCCGTGACACCATTCCCAGGAACAAGTACGCCAGACATTAAAATAATAACGGCGGTTGAGGTACACACAATAATCGTATCCATAAAAACACCAAGCATACCAAACATGCCTTGATTACCAGGGTGCATGGAATGTGCGGTGGCAGCGGCATTAGGTGCGCTACCAATACCGGCTTCGTTAGAGAATAAACCCCGCTTAACGCCTTGCATCATGGCTTGGGAAATCATATAACCAGCTCCACCACTAGCAGCTGTTTTCAAACCAAAAGCGCTTTTTACAATCAATGTGAGCATCGCTGGTAGTTCAGTAATGTGAAGGGCAACCACCATCAGTGCCACGATCATATACCCAATAGCCATGACTGGAACAATCATTTCAGCAACACGGGAAATTGAACGAATACCCCCAAAAATAATAAGGCTAGAGACGCCTACCAATATAGTGCCAATCCAATAATTAGGAATTCCGTAATGTTTAAAGGCAAGAGCAATAGAGTTTGCCTGAACGCTGTTAAAGGCAAAACCATAGGCAATAATCATAGCAATAGAAAACATGATGCCTAGCCAGCGCATTTTCATTGCTTTCTCAATATAATATGCAGGCCCACCACGGAAGGTACCGTCATGATTATTGGTTTTATACAATTGGGCAAGTGTGTTTTCAGCCACACTGGTTGCCATGCCAAATAGTGCAATAATCCACATCCAGAATACAGCCCCGGGGCCACCGAGATAAATTGCAATGGCAACGCCGGCTATATTGCCAGTACCGATTCTGGCAGCCAAACTGGTGCAAAATGCCTGAAAAGGCGATATATGGGTTTCACTCTTGCGCTGCCGGCTATTCAGCATAATTCTAAAGGCTTGGGGGAATCGCCTAAGCTGCACAAATTGGGTTCTCAGGGTAAAAAATAAACCGGAACCGATTAACAGGTAAATTAATACATTACCCCATATGAGGTTGTTGATCGCATCAATTATATGAATCATAAGTTTCCTGAGTACGTACCTTTCTCTATAGTTTGGTGGTTGTTATTTAAACTGAACATTGGGGATTAAACGCGACATAGGCTGTATTAATGCCTATGTATCTGCGAAATTATAGTAGTTCAGACCTAACCTGACAGTTACCGACTTTTTAGGGGGTGTCTGTCAGGTCAAATTCACGCTAGGAATTTTTCCTTTCAGATACTTTTGCCATCAAGCAATATTTCCATTGATGCCTGCTAAGGCATTGTTTCCCTTGATGAGTTGGATGAGTATTATAGTAAATAAGCCATTCGTCCAGATCATTCTGCAATTCTTCTACTGTTATATACAGCTGCTGCCCTAATGCTGATTGGTAAAACGCCTGAAGAATCATCTTGTAAAAGTGCTTGCAAACACCATTTGTCTGAGGGTGCCTTGCTCAAGTTTTGGTATGCTTAATATCGTTTACTGAAATGACTGGATAATCATGCTATTCCGTTCGATTGCAGCACTTTTCCATTTAGCAGATTAGCCGTTGTAATCGGCATTTTGGTAGTATAGATGTTGAAATGAGCTACTTTTGAGTAGGTATCAATGTCGATCTGCAGGTAAATACGGCAAATTAAAATGGGTATCTAAAATCAGCACTTGCTCCATGAGCGAAATAGTTAGCACTTTTATTAAAACGATAGCTAACATTGAAAGTAAAGCGTTTATAGCGAGTGAGTGTTAATCCCATTTTTCCTTCTAGACGAAATCGGTCTTTTTTAGGGCCTGTAATAATAAAGCCATCTCTACTGATTGGGATTCTGGCACTTATAGTGCTGATATCCTGCCTGGCATCATAATAGGCAGTTAAAGATAGTTCTGGCTTATAATGTCCTCTGCGAACCAGCGTTCTTCCCCAGTAAGACCGGCCTATTTTGATCCCCGAGCCAATCTCTATTGTTTTAATATCTTTTAATGTAACATTGCTTTTCTTGCCTGCCGTTGATGTTTCTGTATAGTTATTAAATGAAGCAAGGGCATAATTTAACACAATATTAGGATCTATATTCCAGCCACGATGCTTAAAATGTTTTCCTGAGGTGATACTGACTGATACCGTGTTGATATCGAACTTATTTTTATACAGCATATTGCTGATGCTTCGGTCACGATTAGCATTAGAGAAACCTAGAGAAAACTCGGTATCAAAGAAATATTTTCGATCAGACCAGAGGGTATAAAAACTGCTCAACATGCTGCTTAACAGAAGTTTTTCTTTATCAGAGCCTTCATTCTTTGTTTTATCATAGGTAAATGCAACCCCTATTTTTGTTTTTAAACTTAGCTCACTGTTAGCTCCAATAGAAAAACCATGCGTTTCTGTAGAAAATCCTTTCGCAGATTCAATTTGATTATGGTCACCTTTGTCATATTTAAGTTTAACCCAACCCGTTATGTTTTTTAATTCGTCTATAAAGGCATAATAATCATCAGCATCTTCAAAGAGTTCAAATGGATCATTGATGTCTCCGGTATTAATTCCGGTTTGGTTAACTTTATTATTTGTAGTTAATGTAAATAAGGTTTTTTTTTGGTCTATATTTTTCTGAGGCAGGTAATTTCGTGAAATAAGTGACTCTTTTTTTAATAGATTAGTTGATGTAATAGAAGTAGGTTCAGAAATAATCCAGTGTGAACTATATGCTGCATGTGAAAAAAAAATAGTGAACCATAGACATGCCTGAGCGCTCCTGTATTTATCACAAATATGCATATTGCCAACGCTCCAGCCTTTGTTATTAACTGCCTTATTAATCGACCTTGGCGCTGGAATCTTTACTGAAATTATTTTTTGATGGTCTATGCTTACTTATTTATAAACCTATAGAGTAGGGAGGCTTTTTTTTTTTATCTATTTGCCGATTGACTAACGTACTTAGAATAAATATAAATCGTTATAATATAATAAGGATATGATGTCGGTTATGAGCCAGATAAAGCAAAAGATAATTGCCTTCACTGTCGCCTCTACGGTATTACCTGCGGTGGTTTATGCTGCAGATGAGGATAAACTAAGCTCACAGCGCAAATTATTCGTTACCATTGAAAAACAGCTTCAAAAGAAAAAAAATCGTCTCTTTACGGACAGTTTGACACAACTTAAAGACTACCCGCTGCTGCCTTATCTACATTCCCTTGATCTAATCAATAGATTAAACCAGTTAGATCAAAAAGATATTGACAGCTTTGCTATGAGCTGGCCATCAGCCCCCTCAGGACAGCGTTTACAACAGCAGTGGTTAAGCAGTTTAGCAACGAAAAAACGCTGGGCCGATTACCTTATTGCCTACGAGCGAAGTGATGTTTACCATGTAAAGTATCAATGCTTAAATGGTGTTGCAAATTATAAAGAAGGCAACTATCAAGCAGCTTGGAGTGCTGCTGTTCGACTATGGTTAGTGGGTAAATCACAGAATAAAGCTTGCGACCCTCTGTTTGTTGCATGGAAGAAAAACGGTGGGCTTACACAGTCATTAGCATTTGATAGGTTTTGGTTAGCGGCTGAGAATGGTAGCATTCAGTTAGCAAAGTATATTGATAACTTTATTACTGATAAGTCATTAAAAAAACAAACATCACTGTTCTTGAAAGTACACCATACCCCCTCACAGCTATACAAAAAAACGCTTCTTGACAAAAATAAACAACGACATCGTTTTATTTATCTGAACGGCTTAGCAAGACTGACACATCAAAAAGAAGAGCAAGCTATTACGCTCTGGCTTAAAGATAGAGATCGTTATCCTTTCACGATGAATGAAATTGCCATGGTTGATAGAAAATTAGCACTTCGATTAGCTAAGAGGTTAGATGCAAAAAATGCAGCTATTATTGCTAAACTCGACCCGTTGTTTAGTTACCCTAAAGTGACTGAATGGCGAATTAGATTGGCTTTAATAGAGCAAGACTGGGCCAGTGTGCTCGCATTGATTAGCGAGTTACCCGAAGAGTATATTGAAAAAAATCGCTGGAAGTATTGGCAGGCTGTTGCCACTATTGCCCGACAGAGCGAGCAAGGTATTTTAGAAGATGATGCCACTATTTTAAAACGCAATGTATTTACAGATATCAGCAAAGAGCGAGATTTTTACGGGTTTCTTGTTGCCGACATCAGTGATTCACCTTTTCAGCTTAACCAATCAAAAGGTATCATTAGCGTACTTCCTCTAAAAGAATTAATTGCCGACTTTAAAGGTATACAAAGAATGAGGGAGTGGGTATATCATGAGCGTTATTATAAGGCGCAGTCTGAGCTAAACCGGATCAAGCCCTCTCTTTCTTCAAATCAAAAGAAAATGGTCGCTTATCTTGCAAAAGATTGGGACTGGCATCACCAAGCTATTATGACAGCAGCAAAGGAAGCGCTTTGGGATGATCTTGAATTGCGGTTTCCATCACATATGTCAGATGTATTCAAGCAATTCTCAAAAGAACAAGCTATTGATCACTCCTGGGCCATGGCTATAGCACGACAAGAAAGTGCTTTTAATCCACAAGCCTATTCGCATGCAGGAGCAAGGGGTTTAATGCAATTAATGCCTGCCACAGCGAGAGAAACCGCCAATAAAAATAATATTCGCTATGGGCGCACCAGTGAGCTTTATCATCCTAATATTAATATTGCCCTTGGTACCGCTCATTTATCTGAATTGATAAAGCGTTACAAAAACAATAAAGTATTTGCTACGGCGGCCTATAATGCAGGCGCGAGACGAGTCAACAGCTGGATAGCCAAGCGTGGCCATCTTCCTCTTGATATATGGATAGAAACCATTCCTTTTGATGAAACGCGGCAGTATGTAAAGAATGTCTTATCGTTTCGGGTGATATATAACCATATGAATAAGCAAAGCACAAGAATGTTGACCGCGAAAGAAGCCTCGCAAATTTCTATTAGTGCTCTTTCACCAAGGTCGCTCCCCTTATCAGAATTTTTGCTGACCAAAAGAGAACCCTAAATTATTTTATAATTAAACTTACAACTTAGAGGTCTACATGCTGAGTAGCAGTTAGCGTTACTTTGATTCGTGCGATAAAGCATGATAGGCATAAAAGACTAATGTTAGTAAAGCTTAGGAGTTACTACACGTCAGGCTCAAAACTCAGTATTTATGCGCTCAGGCTGCTAAGCAGCCTGAGATGATTCAGTATTGCTGGGCTGAGAGCGCTCCAACCACGATAAATGAATTATTCAAGTTCATCTGATACTAAGCTACCTTCAATAATCTCGAAAATATCCTGTAGATATTTACCTTGTTTTCTATCCGTACCATGTCTCAAGAAAGCAGGAATTACTTCTTGAAACTCGCTCAACGTGGTTGGCTCAAACTCCAATAAAGCTTCAAGCATAGATGGTCGGAGCAGACGTTTGGTATCGTCTACATCAGGACTAACCGGTTTAATAACTTCTCTTTCAAATTTAAGTAGCTTTGATTTCAAGTTTGATTCGCCAGTTACTACATCATTAATCTGTTCTTCATGAGCTTCCCACCGCTCTATATCTTTAGATATTTCAACAATCTCAGATTGTAATACGGGCGCAGTAGGCTCTGATTTCAATTGATGCAGCTGTTCAATAAGTGGTCTCAAAATAGCTTCAGGGTTCTTAAACCAGTCTGTTGACCATATTCGCTTAATATTCCAGCCCAGCTGCTCTAGAACGGCTTGCCGTAAGCGATCTCTATCCCGAACCGATTTTGCTGAGTGGTAGGTAGCGCCATCGCACTCTACACCCGCCAAATAACGTCCTGGCTTGCCAGGATCTTTTACGGCAATATCAATAAAGTAACCTGCAATTCCAACCTGATATTCACACTCAAAGCCAGCATTGCGCAAGCGGTTAGCAACATCTATCTCAAAATCACTATCTGGCCCACGGCCAGTATGGACAGCACTATCTAAAAGTTTCCCACCAGTTTGAGCAAATTCAATAAAGCTTTTTAAAGCAACTACACCCTGGCTAGAGCTTTCTGAAGTGACTATATGGCCTGGCTCCAAGGAACTAAAGACATGCATTCTCTTCTTAGAACGAGTAAATAACACATTCAAACGCCGCCATCCATCTGCGCCATTAATAGGGCCAAAGCGTTGATGAGGTTTACCACCAGTTTCAGATGGGCCATAGGTGAAAGAAATAAAGATAACATCTCGCTCGTCACCTTGAACATTCTCAAGGTTTTTTACAAAAAGTGGCTCATCATGTTGCTCATTGCGTAATAACGCCTCCTGAAGTAAACCATCGGCTTTAGAGCGCTCTTCTATGGCGCGCTCAATTTGCTCTTGCTGAACACGATTCATGGTCACAACACCAATTGATTCATTCGGCCTTTCTAATAAATGGTGATGAATGCACTTAGCAATAACTCTAGCTTCCTCAAGATTTTTTTGATCAATAAAACGGCCGCGAACTGGTGTAAACTTAACACCATAATCATCATTTTCTGAATAAGGGGAAGGGAATATAACTAGGTCCCCACCATAGAAATTTCTATTTGAAAAGGCGATTAAACTTTCATGTTGCGAACGATAATGCCAACGAAGACATCTGAGATTAAACATTGGCATCGCAGCATCTAGAATACTCTGTGACTCCTCGATAGAAGTAGTCTCATCGTTATAATCAACTTGAATTTGGCGGTCAAAGAATCTGGTTGGCGGCAACTGTTTAGGGTCACCCACTACAACTACTTGCTTAGAGCGAGCAATAGCACCTAGAGCATCTTCAGGTTTGACCTGAGAGGCTTCATCCATCACCAACAAATCAAACTCAATTTGACCTGGCTCAATATATTGAGCCACAGACATAGGCCCCATCATGAAGCAAGGCTTAAGAGCAACCAAAGCTTGCCCAGATCTCTGCAGAAGCTCTCGTATCGGGCGATGGCGTGTTTTCTTCTCGCACTCCCTTTGCAATAGTGCTGCTTCGGTTAAATCTGCGGCTCTCGAACCAGTTTTTCCTTTAGGAACCACTTTTTGGGCAATTGACCAGGCAATTTTCTCTCTTTGGAGCTTCTGTAATTTTTTATCATACTCGCTAAAGCGCTCGCGAATACTTGAAAGAAAAACACCGGAATATTTGTCTAAGTCTGGATGCTGACTAAATACTTCCCTAGATAGAAGATCAAATATAGAATACTGAAGACCTTGTTCAACTTTATCTATCGTCAGCTTTTTACTTTCAACTGACTTAAATAAATTACTTAATCCCTCTCCACCCAGTCGGGTTCGAAGTTTAATGTAATCGACCCAATTCACTAACCATGTAACGTGATTAATGGCCTCTTCATTACGTTTAATCTGAGCCTGTAAATTATCGCCGCAACAGTTAAACCAAGCCTCACTATCAAGATGTACCAGTTCAGAAAAAATAGACAGTTGGTCAACCAATTGTTGGTAGTATTTTTTCAGATCAGAAATATGTAATTGGAGTCTCTCAATACTCTCCACATCTTTTTGGCCTTTTAAGTATTTAGCTAATGCTGGTGTCTTTACTTTTTTCTGCACATACTTATAAAGAAGAATACTGCGTTCTAATCTTTCAAATTCATAGGCATTATGGAAGCTAGGCCCTGTCTTTAACTGAAGTTGTCCATCAAATAAAGAGGCATTGATAGGGCTAGCATCCCAAGATCGAACCTTAGCTGATAAAGACTTAAGCTCCTTAATAGTTTTCTTAATAGTAATAAAGTCAAAGTTGTAATGCTTAAACCACTGCGCAAAACTATCCAATAGTAATGTCAGTCGCTCTTTAATATTGGCTAAACCGACTTCACTATTTAGTAGGTTGTAATCTAAGCTAGCTAAGGGCTTGAACCCCGGAGTACAGGTCTTTAAACCATTACACAAAGATAGAAGCTTAGAAATTTTATCGCCAAAACCTTGAGAGTAGAGTGACTTAAAGCCTTTTAGTGTATTCGCGTCTAGTGATAAAACAGCAGAGCCAATAGCAACTGAGGGCCCAAAGCTTGCACCATATACTGCTCTTACAGATTTATACCAGAACCTAAGGGAGGTAAGGGTATTAATATCTGTATCTAACTCATCCCATGTATTCGCTAGAACCTTTTGATATTGAGATTTTGATACAAATTCAGAGTATTTATTCGAGTATTCAACAAGGTCTGATAAGTCAGCCAACAAGTCTTTAAATTTCAAGTCTGGCAAGCAAGCAAGACTTAACAGTCTTTTCCTAGCCTTGCGCCAATCACTGCTGAGCCAAGAGAACAAGCCGCTATCAGCCAGTTGTCTATGCATGGTTAAAAGTTCAGCTTGGTTTGGTACCTGAGCCAAATCAAACTTTAAACTTAACTTTTTATACAAAGGGGTAAGAATACTTAGCTCAGCTTCAACTCTAGGTAGTACTTCATCAAGTTCCTCGTTATCAAATAGATCGCTTCTATAGCTCAAGGCACTTAATGGCACCGCCTGTGATAATTTTAGAATTTCTAATAACCCCTTTAAGCCTTTTAGGGTGAGCTCGCCCAAATGGGTCAATTGAGGAGGTAAATTAGGCGCAATCTGTTCAACATTACTGGCTATTTCATTCGCAAGTCTGACACCTTCTTCAAGCGATTTATGTTGGCCCTTTAATGTCTCAAGGGTAGTATGTTTATTTACACCTAAGGATATCGCTGACTTATAGATTGTTACTAGATCTTCCAGTTGGAAACGGTCTAACGCAGAATCATGAATGGTATCCGAGTGCTGCTTATAAGCTTTTTGAATGCTGTTATACAAATTACAGTATTGCTCTATGTTTTGTAAAACCTTTCCATCAAGCTTTTCAATAGGCGTGAAGAACTCATCACCTTTCAGGGTCGGTTGATCACGAATCTCTGAAATCAGCTCATTAAATGCTGTTGTCGATGGAATGCTGTCTTGTGGCATCCCTAAAGACGTACAAAATTCTTGCGCTTTTTCCTGAAACACGCCAATCGCGGCTTGCCACTGTTTTAATGCACTAAGAATGGCGTCCGAGTCAAATGCTTGAAGTGTCTGGTTCTCCACTCCAAACCACGGATGCTCTTCAAGATCAGCGTCAAGACCTACTTGTTGGGCAACCAGTTCGTAGGCATGTTTGAACTGCTTAGTAATATCAGTTAATGCATGTAACTGATTGGTTGTTAACTGTTCACCCGTAACATTCAGAATGCTTAAATTAATGACTTCTTGGCCTATTTCTTTACGGTGACGTGTGGCAGACATCAAGATCTCATGAATTGACAAACCAGTTTGTTTCCATGGCTGATTGATCAGCTGTGCATAGTTTTGTAGATCTGCCTTATACTGCTCATACTTCTCAATATCGCGCTCTATGGCTTCTGGTGCCCGGCAGTTATCTCTAAATTTAAAGCTTTCACTAATTGAATCTAAAAGTTTCCGTTTATTAGTTTTGTGACTATGCAGCTCAAGACAGAAGCCACCCAAACCTGCTTTATCCAAACGGTGCTTTACTACATTCAAAGCTGCCATTTTTTCAGCCACAAATAGAACCTTCTTGCCTTGGGCAATAGCAGCAGCAATGATATTAGTAATAGTTTGAGACTTACCCGTACCAGGAGGGCCTTCAATAACCGTATTTTTTCCTTTTATGACATCAATTAAAGCACTGTGCTGAGAGCTATCGGCATTATCAATAAGAGGAAAGTCTTCATGAATTTGATTCAGGTTATCGATATCATATTCAACTTGGAAACTTGAGCCTTGCGCATCTCGAGACTCTGTACCAAAAAACTCTTTAACTACTTCATGGTTACTGATATTGCCATCACCATTGGGCCAACGAGTGGGATCTAGGTCTAAATACATAAGCAGTTTGCCAAAATTCAACATCCCTAAACTGGCAAAACGTCTAACCTTCCAATTTGGTTGAGCTTTGAGAATACTCCGTTCTATACTTGCTAAATATTGCTCAGGTGTTTGATCAGCGCTTAACTCTGGTAAGGCTAAGTTAAAGTCATTTCGTAATTTCTCACGCAGTGACAAATTAGAAACAATATCCTCTTCTGTATAGCTTAAGCGGTAGCTATAGGTATTTGTTAAGCTATCTAGCTTGCCCTTATCGATGCGTACAGGAATGAGATACAAAGGCGCTAAATGTGTTTCTGAGCTATCACTTCTTTCATACCACTCTAGAAAACCCAAAGCTAAATAGAGAATATTGGCACCTGACTCCTCAATAGCCGTCTTCGACTTGCTTGAAATATTCCGAAGAATATTTTCCATCTCATAGGGGTAGAGAAGTGTCTGTATCTGATCATCAATATGCTTACCAGCGGGCTTGCCGCCATCATGCTTAGGCAGTGAATAATCTGTTGCAAGGCCAAGCTGCTTAGCCCACTCTAGGGCTTTAGGGTCAGCTTTCAGGTGCTTCACATCACCCGTTTCTGGATCTACCTGAAGATACCCAGCGTCTATAAGTTCTTCTTTTGAAGGTTCTGGTACCGCTTGAAACGCCATAGTCTTGCCATTAAGCAATTCTTCATGGAGTTGATTGGGCAATTCATCAATGACG
>JAQYUY010000133.1 GCA_028728195.1 Endozoicomonas sp. (ex Botrylloides leachii) | reverse complement strand
CTTGGTTAGAAAATTGCCGTCGTTTATGGAAGAATACCGAGCGTAAACTCAATACGAGTCTTCAATTTACGCACTTGGCCTTTTTGGCTCTCTTGTTGAGAAGATTATGAACAGCTTCTTATAGGATTTCAAAAAAAATCCTGAAGCATAGAAATCTGGCTAATGAAGCTTATGGTGAAATTGACCTAGTCCATCTTGGTTAGTCTAGCATCGAGAATACCTTCATCGGCACATTTAAGGGCATTGGGTGTATTTATCAGTGCAAAGATTGATATATAGTTAAAAGTATAGTGTGAGCTTATATAAATAGGCATGCCGTATGCTGTTCCAAATAATTAATTCTAACCAGCAGAGAAATAGTGTATTGACACAAAGCAGAGCAACATAGCTACCATTATTATCTGACGATTAATGGAGTAGACTACACAAAAACCAAGGTTAGATATGCTACAAATGAATGGTCTTTACGAGCTATTCATAATATCAATCGCGCTTTCTAATTACCGTAATGAGCATAGGCGTCCAGATTTCAGAACAAGGCGGAATGACGAGTAATAGCAGGGCTATTTTGGTATTATAAAAGATGAGAATTACCGGCACTAAAATTTACAGGCACCATCAATGCGTAGATTCTATAATAAACCAAATAATAATGGGTATGACAGATTTTGCAGGTAGCAATAAAGAATGAATGCTTTCGGTAGGTTGATATTTTTTTTAATAGTAGGGGTATTAGCGGGCTGCGCCAATAAGCCTGCTCATAACGAGCCTGTAGTTCAATATACGGTCACACAGCATGATCAGGGAGCTTTTCCTAGTCAATCCATGCATGGCCGTGTTCTTTTTTTGCAATGCCCAGGTGGTTATGAATTTCCAGCTTATATCCAGAAAGATACAGCATGGTTGTTTTTACCAGAAGGAACAAAACGTCTAGTGTCTGGTAAGTCAACCGGCGGTGATCACTACTCCAACGGTGAGTATAGCTTTTTGGTTGGCAAAGATGATGCTGTGTTAATAGTAGACGGTCTTGCGGTTAAACAGTGTCGTAATAATGAGAAAAAGGCTGTGTGGGAAGAAGCTAAGCTCAGAGGTGCTGACTTTAGAGCAGTTGGGATTAAAGGGGAGTGGTCTCTTGAGCTGAGCCTAGAGGGTAATACAGTTTTTATTGGCGATCAGGGCAATACACGTATACTATTTAAAACTCCAGACCCCATTATTGACAGAGAAAAAATGACATCGACGTACAACATGAATAATGGCGAACACCATCTGGTGGTAAAAATTGAGGGGAAATCCTGTCATGATCCGATCAGTGGGCAGCTGTTTGATACATCTGTTACGCTTCATCTGGATAAACAAGTTTTAAAAGGGTGCGGACGAGCATTTAAGCCATTTTGATCTATATCTAGAGCAAAGGTCAATTTGACGGCAGGCATGGTAGTCAAGGCTATTTTTGACGGATAGTTATTTTTGATAAGCTAGGAGTCGGTTTTTGTTTTTTGAACGTCACGAAGGGGGCGAAAAGGCTGTTCTTGTCCATCTTGAAATCAAAGATGAAGGAACGCGCGAAGATCCGCAGGAATTTATCGAGTTGGTCAATTCAACACGTGTTTTAATCGCAGCGTCTATTACAGCAAATAGCCAGCATCTTAACCCGAGGTTTCTCGTCGGATCTGGCAAAATCCAAGAAATACGGGAGCTGGTTACTCTTCATGATGCAGATGTCGTTATCTTTAATTATGCATTATCTCCTAGCCAAGAACGAAATATAGAGGCTGAAGTAAAAGCCAGAGTCGTTGATCGAATCGGTTTGATTCTTGATATATTTGCACAACGGGCTCGAACGTTTGAGGGAAAACTACAAGTTGAGCTAGCGCAGTTACAACACATGAGTACTCGGTTAGTCAGAGGTTGGACACACCTTGAGAGACAAAAAGGTGGCATTGGCTTAAGAGGACCTGGTGAAACCCAGCTAGAAACTGATAGACGTTTACTTCGAGTACGTATTAAAAGCATTATTCGAAAATTGGATAAAGTGCGCAAGCAACGTGATCAAAGCAGGCGCTCACGTAAGCGTGCAGAGCTGCCGCTGATAGCTTTAGTAGGTTATACTAATACAGGGAAATCGTCTTTATTTAATGCGTTGACTGATGCCAGCGTTTATGCGGCAGACCAACTTTTTGCAACCCTTGACCCAACGCTTAGACGGCTTAACTTTCCGGATGTTGGTGGGGTTGTTATGGCTGATACTGTCGGATTTATAAGACATCTGCCTCATAAGTTAGTGGAGTCGTTCAGGGCAACATTAGAAGAAACCCGCCAAGCAGATTTATTGCTACATGTTATTGATAGTAGCGATTTAGAGCGCCTTGATAATATGGAGCAGGTTCATTTGGTATTGAATGAGATTGAAGCTCAGGATATACCTATGTTAGAAGTATTTAACAAGATAGATTTACTAGAAGGCGTAAGACCAAAGATTCAAAGAGATGAACACGGTAAGCCTGTACGAGTGTGGTTGTCTGCGCTTTCTGGAGAAGGGCTGAATTTATTACAGCAAGCAGTATCAGAGCTGTTAGTTGGGCATATGGTGGAGGGTGCTTTATCTCTTGACCCTTCGCAGGGTAATGTTAGAGCACGGTTGTATAAACTCGGTGGCGTGCTTAGTGAGGCGTATGATGATCAAGGACAGCTTATTTTAAATATACGAATGTCGCGCCATGATTTTGAGCGAGTTATAAAACAGGAGAGACTCAAACAAAGTCGCTTCAGTCATAAAACTTTTTCAAAAGTAGAAAGAAAAGACCAAAATGTATTAAAAAGTAGGGGACTATACTAATTCAACTTGCGCTATTTGCTATCGAAACCCTACAATCTAGCAACAGGAACGATGATTTTTGTGTTAACCAAGATCGCTGCGTCTTAAGAAGCTTTACTTCTTAAATGGATTATTTGAAGGCCATTGTGGCATAAAGTGAATTATTAGATATTGTCACATATGCTAGAACAATATTTTGACTCAATGTAAGAAGTTAATCATGCTTGGTAGGGCGCATAGACTATTGTTGTTTTCTGAAGATCTGTTGGACTTAAGGGCAGTCTTGTTGTGTAGGCTGTGCATGGATTCAATGTGTTGATGTACTTGTTGAAGCATTTAAATCTGATAGATTTTAAGCTCGGGTATTTATGGATATAGAATAGTCGAGTTAATGCTCAGTGCTTGGTTTAGTTGAAGCTTATCTTTTTCTATGACCTCTGTGCTGCTTTATAAAGGACTAGGCATTTGTAATGGGAAGGTTGCTTCCTCTTCATCTAGCGTAGTTATTTCTTCGATACTGACTCTACGGAGACATATATGGCCTGGAACGAGCCGGGTGGAAATAACCAAGATCCATGGGGCGGGGGAAACAAAGGCAAAAAACAGGGCCCGCCGGACCTTGATGATGCCTTTCGTAAACTCCAAAGTAAACTAAGCAGTATGTTTGGTGGCAGCAACCGAAGCACTGGTAGGGGTAATAATACTGGTTCATCTTCTGTACTTCTTATTGGCGGGCTGGTCCTGCTAGCTACGATCTATTTGTGGAATGCGATATATACCGTTGATGAAAAAGAACGGGCGGTTATACTGCGTTTTGGTCAGTATGTTGAAACCGTGGGACCGGGATTGCATATTTATTTTCCTGGTATCGAACAAAAATTTCAGGAGCGTGTAACTGAATATCGAACCTATAGCCTGCGTCAGCAGATGCTCACCGAAGATGAAAATATTGTCGAAGTCTCTATGTCTGTACAATATAACATCACAAACATTAAAGACTATACCTTGAATGTTGCTAAGCCCTTAGTGAGTTTAGAAGAAGCAACTCAAAGTGCACTCCGTCATGTGGTGGGTAGCTCTGAAATGCATCAAGTGCTAACTGAAGGCCGTGAAACCATGGGTAAAGATGTGCGTGATCGCCTTCAGACCTACCTGAATAGCTATGGCTCAGGTATTAATGTTAGAAAAGTAAATGTTGAAAGTGCACAGCCACCAAGTGAAGTGCAAGCAGCTTTTGATGATGTCATTCGAGCACGTGAAGATGAGGAGCGTTCTAAGAACAGGGCAGAAGCCTATGCTAACATGATCATTCCAGAAGCACGCGGTAAAGCTCAACGTACTATTGAAAATGCCAGCGCATACCGTGATGAGGTGATAGCAAAAGCAGAAGGTGAAGCTAGTCGGTTTAGCGAGTTTTATACCGAATACCGTAAAGCACCGGAAGTGACTCGCGAACGTCTCTATATTGAAACGATGCAGGATATTCTTAGTAAGAATAACAAGGTGCTGATTGATGTTAAAGGCGGCAATAACATGATGTATTTGCCACTGGATCAGCTGATGAAGGCAAAGAAGGGTAGTCAGAAAGGGTCTGTCAGTGAACTTTCTGCTAAGGAGCTCAATGCTATTTCCAATCAAGTAACAGAGAAGTTGAATAAGCGAGCGAACTCTGCGCGCAGTAGTGGGAGGACGAGTCGATGAGCCAAAGAATCTTCAGTGGGCTGATTACTGTCCTTGTCCTCATTTTTATTGGCTACAACTCGCTGTTTGTAATTTCTGCTAGAGAGCGTGCAGTACAGCTCCGGTTTGGTCAAGTTGTTAGAGCAGACCTGAAGCCTGGTTTGCATTGGAAAGTACCGTTCGTGGATACCATCAGAGTGTTTGATGGTCGCTTACAAACACTTGATGTGCCTTCTGAGCGTTTTCTAACCTTGGAGAAAAAAGCGGTCATTGTTGATTCCTTCATTAAGTGGAGAATTCATAATGTTAATACCTTCTATAAATCAACTGCGGGCGACTTAATGCGCGCGAATACATTATTAGCTCAGCGTGCTGAATCTAGGATGCGTAATAAGTTTGGAGGTCTCACTTTGAACGAAGTGGTATCTGGACAGCGTGATCAGCTAATGGATGATATTACTCACTCTTTGGATCAAGTTGCTGAAACAGAATTAGGTGTATCAGTTGTGGATGTTCGTGTAAAACGGATTGACCTACCTCCGCAGGTAAGTGATTCTGTTTTTGATCGAATGTCATCTGAGCGGGAAAAAGAAGCACAGGAGTATCGTTCAAAGGGTAAGGAAATAGCCGAGGGTATTATGGCTGATGCTGATCGCCAAGAGCGTATAATTCTCGCTAATGCTTACAAAAAAGCAGAAATAGCTCGTGGTGAAGGAGATGCCAAAGCAGCAGATATTTATGCCCGTGCTTATCGTAAAGATCCAGAGTTTTATGCTTTCTACCGCAGTCTGCAAGCTTATAAAAAATCATTTGATGGTTCTGGTAATATGCTCTTATTGGAGCCTGATAGTGACTTTTTTAAATATCTGAACAACTTAAAAGCAGGCAGAAAGTAAGACCAAAAGTAACGAATAAACTATATAAACATGATTAACATCAGTGTTTGTGACAGTGTGCTCTGTTGCAGACAGTGTTACACTACAAGAAACTGGGTTTAGGCTCAGTTTTTTTTCGTGTATAAAAGAGGCGTTCTCCTTTGGTTATGCGTGCGCTGTTTTGTTTGCTTTAATTCGTTTTGCTTGTCTGCTTCTTTGTTCAGTGATATCGATATAGGGTGCCCTGATGCTTCGATACGCAGAGTTTGAGCCACTATTGCAAGCATTAAAGTTATTGAAACGCTGGGTATATCCTTTATTGGAAACTATAAGTGAGCAAGTGCTGAGCTTGGCATCATTTGGTGTGATCACGATGGATGTTACACCCGTATTTTTAAAGTTTAATCTCTCGCACTCAAACGCTTTTCACAACTTTTCTGCAAGATGAAAGGTTATGAGTAGCCTCTTAAAGCTCGACCACTTGTTTATTTAACGTTAAGAGATTGATTCCATGAGTAAGACTGTTGTCGTGCTGGGCACTCAGTGGGGTGATGAAGGTAAGGGCAAGATTGTTGACTTGTTAACAGAACAGGCCAAAGCTGTTGCCCGTTATCAGGGTGGGCATAATGCAGGCCACACGTTGGTGATCAATGGAGAGACGACGGTTTTACATTTGATTCCATCAGGCATTCTTCGTGATGGTGTTATTTGCTACATCGGAAATGGTGTAGTGCTTTCTCCTGAGGCGCTGTTGGAAGAGATAGTACAACTTGAGGCAACTGGTGTGCCTGTGCGAGAGCGTCTCAAGCTGAGTCCATCATGTCCCCTTATTTTGCCTTATCATATTGCACTGGATAACGCCCGTGAACTAGCGCGAGGCAAAGGAAAAATTGGTACTACCGGCCGTGGTATAGGGCCTGCTTATGAAGATAAAGTCGCGCGCCGGGGACTACGTTTGGCTGACTTATTTTATCCCGAGCGTTTTGCTCATAAATTGAAAGAAGTCATGGCTTATCATAACTTCGTACTGAGCCATTATTACAAAGCTGAAACAGTGGATTACGACCAAGTACTAAATGACGCGCTGGCGATGGGCAAGCAATTGGAACCGCTGGTTGAGCGCGTCACGGATCGTCTGCATGAGCATCACAAAAAAGGTGATCATATTCTATTTGAAGGTGCTCAAGGTTCTTTATTGGATATTGATCATGGAACCTTTCCCTTTGTAACCTCTTCAAATACCACGGCAGGTGGTGTATCCACAGGCAGTGGTTTTGGTCCTTTATACCTTGATTATGTATTAGGTATTACTAAAGCATATACTACCCGTGTGGGTGCTGGCCCTTTTCCGACAGAGCTGAATTGCAAGGTCGGTCAACACCTTGCAAAAAAAGGACATGAATTTGGTGCAACCACAGGCCGTCCTCGTCGCTGTGGGTGGTTTGATGCGGTTGCTTTGCGTCAAGCGATTCAAATAAATAGTATCTCTGGTTTATGTCTAACTAAATTAGATGTCTTAGATGGCTTAGAAACTATTAATATTTGCATCGGTTACAAGAATCTCCAAGGTGAACTCATTACTACGCCGGTTGATGTTGAGGAATATGAAACGATTGAGCCTGTTTATGAGACAGTGCCAGGTTGGTCTGAGTCTACTGTTGGTGCTAAAAGCTTTGATGTGCTGCCTGACAATGCTAAAGCTTATATTAAAAAGCTAGAAGTGGTCACAGGTGCGCCCATTCATATTATTTCCACCGGCCCAGATCGTATGGAAACGATTATCTTGGAGCAACCGTTTCAATAATGGTTTCCTTTGCTGGGAAGTAGACCCGAAATAATTCTTGATTTTATCAGTTCGCAGGGGCAGCTCTGCTGATTCATTTTACAAAGAAGTCACGGGGTTATTTTGGGCTATTTCTAAGCGTTTGCAAAACCTTGGGCTTGCCTCATTTATATTCCTACCTACATTATTTAGCAATCTAATGGTCATAATAGATTTGTAATATTCCCTCTTTAGATGCCAGACCTCTTGGTGTTATCCATTGAAGGTTTGGTGAATAATGCCAATCGTGTTTTCTAACTATCACCATGAGCATAGGCAGCCAGATTCCAGAATAAGGCAGCAGAGCTATTGCAAAGCGTTCCAGCGCAGTGCTGCTGGTAGCGCAATAGCATAATTAAACAAACTCGATTGGTATCATGCCATATCATCATATTTTTGTGGTTAAGATGAAAATTGTTGCCAATGTAATAGTGCTATAAAGTCAAGGTAACAGGTTGTTTTTTATGCATTTAAAAAAAACAAGTTTATCCACATCTCCTGTGGATAAACTTGTGATAAGACGTTGGATATTTGCCAGTAGCAGGCAAACCATCGCTCTCTGTCAGAATTGTATTAAATTTAATCAGTTGATGTTTTTAGCGCTTTCGTAAAGCTAAAATAAAGCGTCTTATCTATAAGATAAAAAGAAGGTGCCTATAGAGGCTAAATACCTTGATTCTCAAGGGTTCGCTTTGTAGCAAAGAGCTATGCTATAGTGCTGAGACCTTCCTTATTAACTGCACAGCGGTATCGTGCCTAACTTGCTTGTGGTTATTAGGTTATGCGACCATTTTATGTACTGTTAGTTACCGCTTTATTACCAGTGGCCAGCGGACTTTGCGCAGCTGTGTATAAAACTATTGATGAACAAGGCGCTGTTAGCTTTTCTGATATCTTGCCAAAGTCAGAGCAAGTCAAAGAGATTATTCTGCAACCAGTCAATACGCTGAAAATGACTGTGCCTAAAGTAGTAGAACCGGTAAAAAAAGGCTCCGCAAACAACGGTACTCCTCAGGTGAATTATCAGCTGGTTATTAACACGCCTGCCGATTTAGCTACCCTACGTGGAACAGGTAGTATTAATGTTAATGTTAATGTAATACCCACATTGGCTAAAAATCATACTCTAGACCTATTGCTTGATGGTGTGAAAAAAATAGGCCCGCAGCGTATGCCACATTTTTTACTTAAAAATATCGATAGAGGCGCACATCAGATTACTGTCAGAGTGCTAGATAATGAAGGCAAGCCTCTGAAAGAGACCACTATCACGGTGTATGTTTTTCGGCCATTTATCCGCAGTAAACCGGCGGATACAGATAATGGCAATAGCAAAACTAATTAAAGTAATGCCTTAAAAAGGTCAGTGCGCCAAGAAAATCCAGTCTAATCAATACACATACCGCAGTATAAAATACTGAGGCCCGCCAGACTTTACTGAGCTTGGCATAGAAAAATAAAGTTCTTCTTGTATAGCCCCTTGTAATTTGCAAGCGTTGTTGTATTTTTATGCGCTTGCTTTTTGCCGAACATACTTAAAGGCCAGGACCTATGTCAGATAGCCACAATTCGTTACTTTATGACCTTAAAGCGCGAGGTCTAATCGCCCAGACCACAGCAGAACATGAATTAGCTGCACATTTGAATGAACAGTCACGAACGCTTTATTGCGGCTTTGATCCGACCGCTGATAGCTTGCATCTTGGGCACTTGGTTCCGCTATTGGTCTTGAAACGGTTCCAGATCGCTGGGCATAAACCCATCGCTCTAGTTGGTGGTGCTACAGGGTTGATTGGTGATCCTAGCTTTAAGGCAGCAGAGCGCCAGCTGAATACAAAGGAGGTGATATCCAGCTGGGCAGATAAAATTCGTCATCAGGTAAGTCGATATATCGACTTTAACTGTGGAGAAAATGCTGCCATTGTAGCCAATAATTTGGACTGGACTGGTGAGTTAACGGCCTTGGCATTCCTTAGAGATATAGGCAAGCATTTTTCAGTTAATAGTATGATTAACAAGGAGTCTGTGCAGCAACGTCTCAACCGTGAAGGCAGCGGAATTTCTTTTACTGAGTTTTCCTATGCCCTGTTGCAGGGGATGGACTTTTCTGAACTCAATCGCCGCTATAATTGCACGGTGCAGATAGGCGGTAGTGACCAATGGGGTAATATTGTAGGTGGTATTGATCTGTCTCGTCGCCAGAATAAAACACAAACCTTTGGTCTAACTGTGCCGCTAATCACTAAAGCCGATGGCACGAAGTTTGGTAAAACAGAAGGCGGTGCCGTTTGGCTTGATCCAAAGAAAACGTCTCCTTATGCTTTCTATCAGTTCTGGATTAATACCGCAGATGCGGATGTCTATAAATTTTTGCGCTATTTTACTTTTCTTAGCATAGAGGATATTCAAGGTATTGAGCAGGCCGATGCCAAGACTCAGGGGCGTAAATCTGCACAGGCTATTCTGGCTGGAGAAGTCACACAGCTTGTTCATGGTGAGCAGGGGTTAACATCGGCCAAACGTATTACAGACGCATTATTTTCAGGTGTGTTCAGTAGTTTGTCAGAACAAGATTTAGAGCAGTTAAAACAAGATGGCTTGCCTTGTTCAACTCTTTTGCATAAAGACCTCGGTGAGCGGCCAATGACGCAGCTATTTGTAGAGGTTGGCTTAGTCAAATCTGGCAAGCAGGTTAAGGATGCCCTTCAGCGTAATGCTGTTATGTTTAATGGCCTTGCTCGAGGCATGCAGGATAACATGAAACTATCTGCATGTTTTGCTACTGAGCATGCACTGTATGGCCGGTTTTTTCTGGTTAAATTGGGAAAAAAACACCATCATTTATTCGAAGTTGTCTAATGATAAAGTGGCTATAGTTTTCCGGACACATAACAAAAGGTAATCTTAGAGCATTTAGTAAGGTGTGTAGCGTATTAGAAAAGAAAGGGAAAAACTACACTGCTGAGTTTAAGGAGTCTGCCGTCAAACTGGCGGTAGAATTAGATAAGCTAGTGACTTAATCAGCGCAGGAAAAATGATAAGTATGTGTATGATAAAGTGAAACCTTTGCGTAAAGAGCTGAAAACGCTTCAGGAGAAACGCTCTATTTTAAAAAAGGTGACAGGCAAGAAAAAGTCTTTGAGATCCCAGTTCATCAAGGATAACCAGAAGCGCTTCAGTATAACTGCCATGTGTCGGGTCATATCTGTATCCACCATGGGGTTTTATGATGGGCGCTCTTGTCCAGAGTCGAGCCGACGTTAGGAAGACCGTGAGCTGAAGTCAGATAGTCGAGTGATACATGAAAAATACTGTCAGCGCTATAGTAGTAGCCCTATAAAAATGTCATGAAACGTACTCTCTGAATAAGGTTTCTGGGTCACACATTTTTTCCCTTCTAATCGATTTTGCCTCCGCCCACTTATTCTCAATCGGGTTGA